>JALYNE010000500.1 GCA_030773375.1 Pseudomonadota bacterium | reverse complement strand
CATCCGGCGCCAGGCGGCGATCCGCGACCGCGTCTTCATGCTCGATGCACCGTTCACCGCCGCACCGCGCACACTCGCGGACGTCAAGGACCGCTTTACCGGAGTGCTCTGGGGCCGTGACGACTATGCGCTTGTGCTATCACGATGGTGGAACACGCGCCGCGAAACCCGGATGGCCGTGAACCCGTCGCAGCCTGGGCAAGGCCGTGTCATCCTCGAACGGAACTTCCAGGATCGCTACAACGATCCCGGTTCGCCCGTGATGAAGCCCAACGCCCAGGGCCGGCCAGTCATGCACTTCACTGCCGATGGCGGCGGCGTATTCATGACCGCGCCCGGCGCGTCGCGAGAAGGCGAGTTTCCTTTCCTGGCGCGCATGGACGTGGCGAGCGGGGAGACGCAGCGATTGTGGCAGGCGAAAACCCCGCACTACGAGTCCGTCGTCGCCCTCCTCGACGAGAATGGCGATCGGCTGCTCACGCGGCGCGAGAGCAAGATCGATCCGCCCAACCTGTTCGTGCGCACGCGGTCGGGAAGCGATCCCGTGCAGATCACCCGATTTGCGGATCCCGCGCCGCAGCTCGCTGGCGTGACCCAGCGGCTGGTGACTTATAAGCGGGCCGATGGCGTCGAGCTTAGCGGCACGCTCTACCTCCCCGCCGGCTACAGCCAGCAGCGGGACGGTCCACTGCCGCTCGTGATGTGGGCCTACCCGACCGAGTTCACCGATCCCGCCGTCGCAGGACAAGTGGTCGACACGCAGAACCGGTTCGTTCGGCCGGCCGGCACAAGCCACTTGTTCCTCCTGACCCAGGGCTATGCGCTGCTTGACGACCCGAAGATGCCGATCGTCGGCGCGAACGGCGCCGAAGCCAATGACACCTACGTTCAGCAGCTCGTGGCCAGTGCTCAGGCAGCAGTCGACGCGGTGGTCGCGCTCGGCGTCGCCGACCGGAGCCGCATCGCGGTGGGCGGCCACAGCTATGGCGCCTTCATGACGGCCAATCTCCTGGCCCACAGCGACCTCTTCCGCACAGGCATCGCCCGATCGGGCGCTTACAACCGGACGCTGACGCCGTTCGGCTTCCAGGCGGAGCAGCGGACTTACTGGGACGCTGTCGATACCTACACGCAGATGAGCCCCTTCACCCATGTGCGGAAGATCAAGGAGCCGATCCTCCTCATCCACGGCGAAGCGGACGACAATAGCGGCACCTTTCCGGTCCAGAGCGAACGCTTCTACGCCGCGCTCAAAGGCCAAGGCGCCAATGTCCGCTATGTCGTGCTTCCGCTCGAGGCGCACGGCTACCGCGCCCGCGAGTCGGTGATGCACACGCTGTGGGAAATGACGCGCTGGCTGGACGACCATGTAAAGCGCCCGCAGACGGGCGTCGCAGCCGCCACCGGGGAATGACAGCCGGGGCGCTTCTCATTAGAGAGCGCCCATGGATCTCATTCACCTTGGACAGACGAGCGCGCTTCCCGCGTCCCCGGCCGAAGCACGGCTCGACTACGTGCCCAATCCCCGCCCCGGCAAGCCCTATCTCGTCCGCTTCACCGCGCCCGAATTCACCTCGCTCTGCCCAGTCACGGGGCAGCCGGATTTCGCTCACCTCGTGATCGACTATGCGCCGGGCGCGACGATCGTGGAATCGAAGTCGCTGAAGCTTTTCCTCGGCTCGTTCCGCAACCATTGCGGCTTTCACGAAGACGTGACCGTCGGCATTGCCGAGCGGCTCGCGGCCGAGATGGAGCCCGTGTGGCTCCGCATCGGCGGCTACTGGTATCCACGCGGCGGCATGCCGATCGACGTCTTCTGGCAGACCAACGACCCGCCGGCCGGCCTGTGGGTGCCCAGCCAGGAGGTGCCGGGCTATCGCGGCCGCGGCTAAGCATGCCCTGCCGCTCGGATCAGCGATGTCGAGGAGGAATTTCCGGCCGCGGAAGCCTCGGCTTCGCTCGGCAGATCACGTTGCACGCGAAGAATGCTGAAGAGCTGTCCCTGTGACCAATGAAAAGCCGCATATCGTCGTCCTCGGTGCCGGCTCGGTCGGCTGCTTCATTGGCGGTGCTTGGGCCGCGGCGGGGTTGAAGGTGTCGTTCCTTGGCCGCGAACGCATCCGCGATGATGTGAAAGCCTCTGGTCTCAGCCTAAGCGACTATAGCGGCTGGCGCATGCATCTCGCCCACGATCGTGTGCAATTCTCGACCAAGCCTACGATCCTTTCAGAGGCCGACATCATCCTGGTCACGGTCAAGAGCACGGCCACGTGGGACGCCGCCAAGCAGATCGGCCGGCACGCCCGCAAGGGCGTGATGGTGATCAGCTTCCAGAACGGCGTCAGCAATGCCGAGATGCTACGTGCTCAGTTGCGCAGGTTCCGGGTGGTGCAGGGGATGGTGCCGTTCAACGTCGCCTATCTCGGGCAAGGCCGCTTCCACAAAGGAACGTCCGGCGACCTCGTTGC
>JALYNE010000499.1 GCA_030773375.1 Pseudomonadota bacterium | reverse complement strand
CGACCGTCGGATCTTCGCGGACGCGGCTGATGTAGGTCGCATATTCGCCGACGCATTCTACCGGGGTCACGTACCCGCCGTTCTCGCGCTTGTCGACGAGCATCACGCCGGGCGCTTCGCGGAGAATAGCTTGCGCCTTCTTCGCCGAAATCTCGTTTTCGAACTCGATGTTGATCGCTTCCGAATGGCCGACGAAGACAGGGACGCGGACGCAGGTGGCAGTCACCTTGATCTTGGGATCTAAGATCTTCTTGGTCTCGACCACCATCTTCCACTCCTCCTTGGTCGACCCGTCATCGAGGAAGGTGTCGATGTGCGGAATGACGTTGAAGGCGATCTGCTTGGTGAACTTCTTCGGCTCGTTGGGATCCCCAACGAAAATGTTGCGGCTCTGCTCGAAGAGCTCGTCCATGCCGGCTTTGCCGGCGCCGGACACCGACTGATAGGTGGAGACGACGACGCGCTTGATCCTAGCGTAATCATGCAGCGGCTTCAGCGCGACCACCATTTGGGCGGTTGAGCAGTTCGGATTGGCGATGATGTTCTTTTTCGCATAGCCGTCGATCGCATGGCCGTTCACTTCCGGCACGATCAGCGGCACATCGGGATCCATGCGGTAGAGCGAGGAATTGTCGATAACCGTACAGCCCGCCGCCGCGGCCCTGGGCGCATGCTGCTTCGACGCGTCGGATCCGGCGGCGAAGATCGCCATGTCCCAGCCCGTGAAATCGAAATGCTCGATGTTTTTGACGCGCAGCATCCGGCCGCTTTCGCCATACTCGATCTCGTCGCCTGTCGAGCGCGGCGAGGCAACCGCAGCAATCTCGTCCGCCGGAAATTCGCGCTCGGCGAGGATGTTCAGCACTTCGCGTCCGACATTGCCCGTCGCGCCGACGACGACCACCCGATAACCCATTTTTCGACCTCCAGATTTTCAGCCGCGATCTAAGCGTCCGGCGCCCATTCTCCAAGCGGAGATCGCAAATGGGATCCCATTTTTTGAAATCAGCGCCTCGAAGCCGAGGCCTTGGCTATGACGTTCCGATCGAGAAAACGTTCGATCGTCGTCCACAAGTGCGTTTGTCGCCCCTCGCCGGTGATCGCGTGCGTGGCGCCCGGATAGACCATCAACTCGAACGGCCGCTTTTCCTCCTGCAGCTTGGCGATAAGTGCGGTTGAATTTTCAAACACCACATTGTCGTCCGCCATGCCGTGAATGAGGAGCATCGGGTCTGAAATTTTTGCTGCCTCTTTTATCACCCCAGCAGCCTCGTAGGGTTTCGGGTCGATGGCCGGATTGCCGAGGTAACGCTCGGTATAGTGGGTGTCATAAAGCTCCCAGCGCGTAACAGGTGCTCCAGCAACGCCCGCCGCGTAAGCCCCCGGCGCGGCCTCGAGGAGCTTCAGCACCATGTAGCCGCCATAGGACCAGCCGTTGACGGCAATGCGCTCAGGATCGACGATCTCCTGACGCTTCAGCCAGTCGAGCCCGGCGAGCTGATCCTGGACTTCCACGCTGCCGAGCTTCAGATGAAGCTGATCGGCGAACTGACGCCCGCGACGAGGCGTGCCGCGATTGTCGACGGAGAAGACGATCCAGCCCCGGTCCACCAGATATTGGTGCAATGGATTGGTCCAGCCCCGGATCACCTGCCCGCCCGAGGGCCCGCCATAAACCTGCACGAAAACCGGATAGCGCTTCCCTGGCTGTCGCCGGGGTGACAGCATCTTGTACGGGATCGGCGTGCCGTCCGCTGCTGGCAGCGTGCCGAACAGGGGCGTGACGTGACTATCAAGATAGGGCGCATAGGGATGCGTTGCGTCCAGCTTGTTTTCCTCGATCCAGGCGATGCGACGCCCATCGGGGGCGGCAAGATAGACCTGGGTCGGGTGATCGGGGTTGGAGCGGAAAATCAGGGCACGGCTGCCCTGCTTGTCCATCTCCGCGCCATTGTTCCAGCCAGGCTCGGTGACCCGCACCGGCTTGCCGGGCTTGTCGAGGCTCACCCAATAGAGATGCTGCTCGTCCGGATGGTCGAGCGTTCCGGTGAAGTAGACGCGGCCGGCAGCTTCATCGACGCCGCCCACCTTGGCGACTTCCCAATTGCCGCTGGTGAGCTGGCGCCATTTGCCCGCCTTCCAGCGGTAGAGATGTGAGAATCCGGAGCGCTCGGACGACCAGAGCAGGCTCCCGTCCTTCAGCGGCATCAGATTGTGGTGAAGGTTGATCCAGCTCTTCGAAGTCTCGGTGAACAGGAGGTTGGAGCGGCCCGTTGCCGGATCCACGCGAAGAAGGTCGAGCTGCTTCTGGTCACGACTTTGGCGCTGCACAAACAGCCATTTGCCGTCCGTGCTCCAGTCGACGCGGGCGAGATAGATGTCGGGATTGTCGCCGAGGTCGACCTTCACCCTAGAGCTTCCATCGGGCGCCATCACATAGAGGTCCACGCGCGCGTTGGCCGTACCGG
>JALYNE010000498.1 GCA_030773375.1 Pseudomonadota bacterium | reverse complement strand
GCCCAGGCCGGGTGGAGCGTCATCGGCACCTGCCGCGATCGCGCCGATGCCGAGAAGCTGGAAGCCCTGGGCGAGGTTAGGGCCGAGCTGCTCGACATGCGCGACCGGCCGGCGCTCGCCGCCTTCGGCCAACGCCTCGGGGGTGCTCCGCTCGATCTCTTCATCGCCAATGCAGGCATTACGGCGCCCGACAGCATGACGAGCGCCGAGGATGGCGATCGCTTCCTGGAAGTGCTGGCGGTGAACAGCGTCGCGCCGACGCTTCTCGCCGTATCGCTCCGGCCTAATGTGGTGAGGGCCAAGGGCAAGATGGTTGCGATCACCAGCGAGATGGGGAGCATCGCCCGCAACGCCTCAGGCGGCTGGCTCGCCTACCGAGCCTCCAAGTCAGCGCTCAATTCTGCCTGGCGGACGCTCGCCATCGAAATGGCTGCCGACCCGATCGCAATCGCAATGCTCCACCCGGGCTGGGTCAAGACCGACATGGGCGGCCGCGGCGCTCCGCTCGAGGCGCCGGAAAGCGTTCGGGCGATGCGCCAGGTCATCGACCGGCTAAGCGCTCGGCACAAAGGCGTGTACTTCAACTACCGGTGCGAAACGCTGCCCTGGTAACCGATCGCATCAAAGTGGTACTTTGATCATCGCCTCAAAGTGGTACTTTGAGGCGGAAGAGTGCTGATCGCCCCGGCTTCAGCCCTTGCGAAGCGCGCGGCGGGCTGGAACCTGCAAGGGCAATACCTCTCCGAGACAGCATCCCCCTTTGTCATTGCGAGGAGCGGAGCAACGAAGCAATCCATGTGAGCCTAGACCCGTTCCCAGTTGGATTGGACCGGGAACGGGCCCAGTTTGCTTTGTTTGCCGTGCTTTCCGAGCCGTCAGGTGATTTCACCTGACTTGAAAGCAGTCTAGGCGTCTACCCGCGGGCGGCGGGCTTGTTCGCAGAGCAGCTTCAGTTGGCGGTTGATCGAAGGGCCCTGAAGATGCCCCTCGACATGATCGAAGCGCTCTTGCTTGAGGCGGCGCCGGATGTCGCTGATGGTTGGGTAATCGCCCGAACGGGCAAGTGCGAAAGCTCTTTCGAGCGTGGTGGGGGCTAAGTTCATGAGCCCCTTATGGGGCCGCGCCCCGGAAAAAGCCAATCCGGAGCGATAAGTGCTGCCGGTTCCGGGATCGCCGGCGACTGCGCGCTGCAGCGCGGCGGGAGCTCCGCCGCGCTTCGCTTCAACGGCGTCTTACCACCGATAGCGCCAGCGATACCCGTCCCAGTAGCGCCGCTCGCCGTGGATCGGCTCGCGGTAGCTGTAGCGGCGGTCGTAATAACCCTGGCGTGCGTCGCGGCGCTCGTCGCGCCATTCGCGGCGGGCCTCGCGCTGTGCCTGGCGAAGCTCGCGGCGGCATTCGCGCAACTCTTCGCGATAGTCGCGCCGGCTGTCGGCGCGCCGCAGCTCACGGCGGCATTCGCGCAGCTCCTGGCGCACTTCGCGGTCATTGGCGCCATATCGATAGCCGCGCGGATCATGCGCCGAAGCAGCGGAGGCAGGAATCGCCACGGCAGCGAGCGTGGCGGCGAGAACGAACAAACGCATGCTCTCTCTCCTCTTGGGCCGCCCGCCGACTCGCGGGCGGCTGGTTAACAATGGCTAAGAAAATAGACCCCTCTCGATGAACGTAAGCATACGCGCGGCAAGTCGGCGGCTGGCGCAAGCCGCACAATCCGCCAGGCTGAGGCCGCGGAAAAGTTAATCCTCGCGGTTTACCAAGCGTTTACCCTTGGCCGCCTAGCGCCAAGCGATGTCGAAACATTGGCAACCAGCTGTCGCCCGGAGCGGCAGGACACCACGCCGCCGCCGTCGCGGCCTCTCCCTTCGCAAGGCCAGGCTGCCGCTGCTTGGGCTCCTCGCCGTGGGCCTCGCCTACGCGGTCGATCTGGACGTGCCCCAATTCGGCGGGGCGACGGAGCCGGCGGAAGTCGTCAGGCAAGCCGCCACGGAAGTTCTTGACCATCTTGTGGGGCAAGCCCGCGCGGAAGTCGGGGAAACGGCCCAGCCGGCGGCGGTGACCGTAATCGACGGCGACACCTTCCGCTATCGCGGCGAGAAGATCAGGATCGCCGACATCGACACGCCCGAACTCAAGGGCCGCTGCGCCTACGAACGTCGGCTCGCATCACAAGCCACCAACCGGCTGGACGAGCTGCTGCACGAGGGCCCCTTCGAACTTCATCGCAACGGCCGCGACGAGGACCGCTACGGGCGTAAGCTCAGGATCGTCACCCGCGACGGCCACTCGCTCGGCGACCAGCTTGTCGCGGAAGGATTGGCACGGACCTGGACGGGACGGCGGGAGCCATGGTGCTAGCCCGCATTTCTCACCAGGGTCCAGTAGTTGGGCAAGGACGATGACTGATTGATCTTCTTTGTTCGAAGGTCATGTGGCGCCGGCCGCTGGTTCGGAGCGGATTTTTTTGTTGGCGATTTGGC
>JALYNE010000497.1 GCA_030773375.1 Pseudomonadota bacterium | reverse complement strand
AACATGAGCAACATGAACGGATTTGAGTTCCTGAATGCAGTTCGCAGCGACCCAGTCATCGGTAAGGTTGCTTTCATAATGCTAAGTGGAGCGAGCGATCGTGAGACCGTCGAGAAGGCAGCGGCGCTCGGCGCAAACAGTTTCGTGGTGAAGCCCTTCACTCTCGACGGTCTTCAGGAGAGGATCGAGCATGTCCTCGGCAAGCTCACCGGGCTTCGCGTTCGGTCGAAGGGTACGCGGATCGCGCAATGATGCGGCCCGCACGCGAAGGCTTCCGGGCTCACTTCGCGAACAACGGCGCGTGGATGCGCGCGAAGTCGGCGACCGGTAGCTTGCTGACCTCGCGATCGTAGGTGAGCAGGCCGTTGACCTCGCCTTCCACGTCGCTCGTCTGCGTGTAGACGGCGGCGCTCAGGCCCAACTGGCGGGCTTGGCGGATCACCTCGGCATATTTGCGCGTGTAGCGGGCGCGGAAGTCCTCGCGATCCTTGGCCGTCTGGTAGCCCCAGTTGCGCTTGTCCGGGAACCAGAGATGGCCCTCGATCGGCAGGCCGATCCCGCCGAACTCGCCCAGCACGATCGCGCGGCCTTGCCGCAACGTCGGCGAATTCGGCACCTCCTCGTAGGTGTGGATGTCGTACAGGTCGCTGCCGGCGTCTCCCGTGTCGAGCCAGCCACTGGCTTTGTTGACGGTCCGGGTGGGGTCGAGATCCTTGACCATGCGGCCGAGGCGGGTGGACGCATACTGGCCCCAGCCTTCGTTGTTGACGACCCAGGTGACGATGGAGGGATGGTTGCGCAGGTCGCTGACCATGCGCAGCAGCTCGTACTCGAACTCGTCGGTGGCCGCGGCCGGCATCACCGCTTCGCTCTGCGAGCGCGGCCGTACGAACTGATCGAGGCTGTCGGCCTCCTGGCCAGACGGCATGTCCTGCCAGATCAGGATGCCCAGGCGGTCAGCCTCGTAATAATATTGAGCGGGCTCCACCTTGATGTGCTTGCGCAGCATGTTGAAGCCGGCGTCCTTCAGATATTTGAGCTCCCAGCGGATCGCCTCCTCCGAAGGCGGCGTGAGCAGCCCGTCGGGCCACCAGCCCTGGTCGAGCGTGCCGTTCTGGAAAAGGGGTTTGTTGTTGAGCAGCATCGCAGGCTGCCCCGCCACCGGGCCAGGGCCGATCGAACTCTTGCGCATCGCGAAGTAGCTCTGCACGCGGTCGCGCGCGCCGCCCGTGACCGTGGCGGTTCGATAGAGTGCCGCCTCACGTTGGGTCAGGACCAGATCGCCGCGGTCGCCATGCGGGCTCGGACCTCCCGGGCTTGCGGCTGCAAAGGGACTGCGCACGCTGACCAGTTCGACATCGAGGTCGTAGAGGAACGGGTCATCGGGCGACCACAGGCGCGCATTGGCGATCGGCAGCGTGGCGGGCCGGTTGGCGCGGACGAGCGCGTTCGATATGATCCTTCCACCGGCGCGCGCGGTGATGCGCACCGCGTCCGTATCGGCGGCGCTGCGGTTCAGCGCAACGTCCACCCCGATCGTGCCGGCGTCGATATCGGGGGTCAGCCGCACATCTTCGATATGGAGGTCCGGCACCGGCTCCAGCCACACGGTCTGCCAGATGCCGCTCACGGGCGTGTACCAGATGCCTTCCGGTTTCAGCTGCTGCTTGCCGCGCGGTTGCGCGCCGGAGGACGTAGGATCGGTGACCTGGACGACCAGTTCGTTGTTGCCGGGCTTCAGATAATCGGTCACATCGAACGCGAACGTGTCCGACCCGCCGCGGTGAGACCCGACCATGCTGCCGTTGATGCTGACATGCGCCTCGTAGTCGACGGCGCCGAAGTGGAGCCGCACGCGCTGGCCGCGCCACGCGGCGGGTACGGCGAAGCTGCGGCGGTACCAGATCCGGTCGTTCGGCGTGACCGGCCGCGCCACGCCCGACAATCGCGATTCAAGTGCGAAAGGCACCAATATGCGCCCGTCCATCGCCGACGGGCGCGGCGCAGCCTTGGGCCGGATCGCATAATCCCACAGGCCGTTGAGATTGAGCCAAGCGCTGCGCTTCATCTGCGGACGCGGGTAGCTGCGCCAGGCATTGTCTGGCGTCACCGCCTTGCCCCAGCGTGTCACCTGATCGCTGGTGTAGACGCGGCCGGGCGCCGCCGGCCGGGCCTGCTGCGCGCCGGTCAGTGAGGCGGTCGAGGCCAGGGCAAGTGCGAAAAGCAGCCCTCGGACAGTTCGGTTCATGAAGCTCTCCCACGCGATCGTCGGCTCGTGCCTGCAACCGGGACAGCCTTCTCGCGTCGGGAGCAAGTGTCAAGGCGATCCGCGCATCAGGCGGAGTTGCGCCCATCTTGGCGCGCGGCCCGTCCGCGGGTGCTGCCTCTTGCGTCCGCACCACCTTCGCTCAGCGCCCGAGGCGCAGCAGCCCTGCTGCCCTGTGACCGAAACCGCACGAACTGGACTCGTTCCCGCTTCAAT
>JALYNE010000496.1 GCA_030773375.1 Pseudomonadota bacterium | reverse complement strand
CCCGTATCCTCTCGGCCGCGCCCATCGAAGAGACGCTCCTCGACATGCTGTTCGGTCCCGAGGTCGAGGCGGGGGCCCTTCTCTCCTTCGATCCAGCCAGCGGCGGCGTGAAGGCGAGGCGCGGCCGGCGGCTGGGCGCAATCACGCTGAGCGAAGGCCAAGACAGCGAGGCTGCTCCCCAAGCGATCACCGCGGCGCTGGTGGATGGGGTGCGCACGCATGGCCTCCATCTGCTCCCCTGGAGTGAAGGCGCAAAGGCCCTGCGCAGACGAGCTGCCTTTGCCCGCCACTTTGAGCCGATGCTCCCCGACTTGTCGGACCAGACCCTTTTGGAAACGCTGGATGAGTGGCTGCCGGTGCTTGTCGCCGGCAGAAGAAAGCTTGCCGACCTAGACGCCGGGTCGCTCACCGGGGTGCTCGAGGCCTTGCTCGGCTGGGACGGCCGCCGCACCGTGGATCGGCTGGCCCCCGCCGCCTTCCTCACTCCTGCGGGAAGCAGCCACGCCATCGACTATGAAGCCGAAGCAGGGCCCACGGTCACGACCCGGGTGCAGGCACTTTTCGGCCTTGCGCGGCACCCCTCCATCGCCGACGGGCGCGTTCCCCTGGTGCTGAGCCTCACCTCGCCCGCCGGCCGGCCAATTCAGACCACCCGTGATCTGCCTGGGTTTTGGGCGGGAAGCTGGGAGGCGGTCGCGAGGGAAATGCGAGGCCGCTACCCCAAGCACCCTTGGCCCGCCGATCCTGCCAATGCGGATCCAACGCTTCGAACCACGAAAGCCTCCGCGCGTTGAGCCCCGATCCTTCTCAAGCTTGAGGAGGCCGCTATATGGGCCGGGTTCCATTATGAGGTTCATGAAATGTCGGCGCGGATTTTCCAGATGTCCAAAGCGGTCAACCAGTCGGGCCCGGGCCGATCAGGGAAATGGGTGCTGGAGTTCGAATCGCACGCGCCCAAACGCGCGGATCCGCTAACCGGCTGGTCGGGCGGCGCGGACACGCAGGCGCAGGTCTCGATGACCTTCGATTCGCTGGGCGCCGCCAAACGCTACGCCGAGCGATACAATATCGCTTATCATATCGTGCCGCCCGCCGACCGAAAGATGCGCATCCAAGCCTATGCGGACAACTTCCGCTGATCTTCACCTGCCGTTCACGCGGATCAGGCGATCAAGCTATCATGCACCGTCTGATCCTCCCGCTCAGCCTCCTCATCGCAACGCCAGCACTTGCCGCACCGGGTGAAGCGCCGTTCGTGGCGAGCGGCCAGGTCTTCGCGAGTGCCGCGGCGTGTCGGGCCGAGCTCGTGGAGCTGGTCGCGGAGGGACGGCAAGGCGATCACGCCGCCGTTGAAGGACCTTATGAGGTCGCAACAGGCGATGTCAGGGCGCATCTGGTGCGGATCTCGGGAAGCGGACACCGGATCACGGAGCATCGCTGCGCTGGCGAAAAGCTTTCCACGCGCACATGGCGGCACAGCATGGACGGGGCTGAAGAGGAAACCGCCCAGACGATCGACTCGATGGCGGCCAAGGCCGAGTGGCTGAAAAAGCCGCCCGCCAAGTAGACCCTCCTTTGCGGAAAACAGGGAATTTTCTGATTTTTCGCATCAAGAACAGGCTGCAGCTGATGCGGCGGTTTCGCGGAGAAGCTCGGGAGGGTCTCGAGCTAGACTCATCCCGGTTCGATTGAACCGGGAACGAGTCCAGTTTTCTGTGTTTGCCGTGCTTTCCGAGCCGTCAGGTGATTCCACCTGACTGACAAGCCCTCTAGGGCAGAAGCGTTTGCCCCAAGAGCAGGAGAAGCTTCACGTCCATTGCGAGGCCTTCTCGCCGCTTCTGCTCGACGAAAGCCGGCACAGCGGCGAGGGGAATGCGGTGGACGATGATGTCTTCGCCCTCCACACCGCCGCCTTCCCCCACCTTGGTGACGGCTTCGGCTCGGAGCAGAGTGAAGCCTTCGGAAGACATGCCCGGCGAGGCGTGGAATCGGCCGAGATCGACCATATGGGTCGCGCGGTATCCCGTCTCCTCCTCGAGTTCGCGAATTGCGGCGGCGTGGACCTCTTCGCCCTCCTCCTCGTCGCCGATCAGGCCCGCTGGAAGTTCAAGGCATTTGCGCCCGATCGGCACCCGATATTGCTCAACCAGAAGCACATGCCCTTCGTGGATTGCAACGATCACCGCAGCGCTGATGCCGCGGACGCGGGAAACATATTCCCAGCTGCCCTCGGTTTTGATGCAGATGTAATTGCCTTGCCAGGCAATTGCGGCTTCTTGGCTCACAGCTTCTCCGGTCACAGCTCGATCAAACGGTCAGGAAGTTCATTCCGGTCCGCATGGCTCTTGGGGAAATGCTGGGCAAGCACGGAGCCGATCCGCTCGACGGCTTTCGCCACCCCCGCGCCAGGCCGTCCAGCCTTCACTTCGAGCACGAGGTCGGCCATCGCTTCGCCCCAAAGTTCCGGGGCGACCTTAGGCAGG
>JALYNE010000495.1 GCA_030773375.1 Pseudomonadota bacterium | reverse complement strand
GCCCGGCGCTGCACAAGCGCCGGGCCCCACTTATTTTGTTCGCCATCCCTTGCCGAAGGGCGAGAAAGCTACGGCTGGTCGAAAAGTGCGGCGAGCTGCTCCACCATCGTGCCGCCGAGCTGTTCTGCGTCCATGATCGTCACGGCCCGGCTGTAATAACGGGTCACATCATGGCCGATCCCGATCGCGATGAGCTCCACCGGGGAGCGGCTTTCGATCCAGCCGATCACCTGCCGCAGGTGGCGCTCCAAATAGGTCCCGCTGTTCACCGAAAGCGTCGAATCATCGACGGGTGCGCCGTCCGAAATCACCATCAGGACGCGCCGCTCCTCAGCACGAGCGATGAGCCGGCTATGCGCCCACAATAAAGCTTCGCCGTCGATATTCTCTTTAAGGAGGCCTTCGCGCATCATCAGGCCGAGGTTCCTCCGGGCCCGCCGCCACGGCTCGTCCGCTTTCTTGTAGATGATGTGCCTGAGGTCGTTCAGCCGCCCCGGATTGGCCGGGCGCCCCTCGCTCAGCCATTTCTCGCGCGATTGCCCGCCCTTCCAGGCCCGGGTGGTGAAGCCGAGAATTTCGGTTTTCACTCCGCAGCGCTCGAGGGTTCGGGCGAGGATGTCCGCCGAGATCGCGGCAATCGATATCGGCCGACCCCGCATGGAGCCCGAATTGTCAATGAGCAGCGTCACGACCGTGTCCCGAAACTCGGTGTCACGCTCGACCTTGTAAGACAGCGACTGCGCCGGATTGACCACGACACGCGCCAGCCGCGCTGCATCAAGGAGGCCCTCCTCCTGGTCGAACTCCCAGCTTCGGCTCTGCTGAGCCATGAGTCGCCGCTGCAGCCGGTTGGCGAGCTTGGTCACCGCACCCTGGAGATGCACCAGCTGCTGGTCCAAATACATGCGTAGCCGCCCGAGCTCTTCGGGATCGCACAGCTCGGTCGCCTCGACCATCTCATCGAAGCGGGTCGTGAAGACCTTGTAATCGAATGAAGGGGGCAGATCGGAGAGTGGCCGGTTCGAGCGGACCGGAAGCATTCCCTGCTCGCCCTCTTCTCCCATTCCATCGTCACCCTCGGCCATTTCCTCTTCGGAAAACTGGCTTTCGGCTTCGTCCTTGCCGCTCTCGCCTTGCTCGACGCGGATATCGGCTTCGCCCTCGCCGCCACCATCCTCCTCCTTGTCGTCCTCGCCTCCCTCGGCCTCGGTCTCGTCCTCCCCTTCCGCCGCGTCGCCCTGCTCCGGATCCTGGCCACGATCGAGATCGCCTTCGACGAGGTCGAGGTCCTGGAGCACCTTGTTGGCTAGGGCGGCGAACGCGGCCTGATCATCAAGCGCGAGCCCCAGCGCGTCGAGATCGGCGCCGGCTTTTTCTTCGATCCATTCGGAAATCAGCTTCAAGCCTTGGCGCGCCGCCTCCGGCGGTGCTTGGCCCGTCAGCCGCTCCCTGACGATCAGCCCGATTGCCGTCGAGAGCGGCACTTCAGCTCTGTTGCGCGCCCGCGTGATCGGATCCGTCCGCATCCGCATTTCCGTCACGCTGTCCAGATTGGCCCTGACGCCTTCCATCGCCCGCGCGCCGAGCGCCTCCACCCGTGCCTGCTCGGCTGCGTTGAAGACGGCGCGTGCAACCTCGTCGGCGGGTGAGCCGCGAGAATGCAGGCCCGCATCGTGGTGGCGAAGCTTCAGCGCAGCCGCATCGGCATAGCCGCGGGCCTCGGCAACCTCCCGCTGCGCCAGCGTCCGTCCCGGCATCGGCGCCTTGATGGTCTTGCCTTGGACGCTCGGCGTGTCTGCCGTGAAGGAAAGCTCGACTTCGGGCTCGGCGGCGATCGCCCGGGACGCGCCGGTCAGGACCTGACGAAAGGCCTCGAGCGGGTTATCCTCCTGCGCCACTTACCAGCCTCGTCACGCCGCCCGTGCCGCCACGCTTTCCGGCAAGTCCTTTCCAAAGACACGCTGATAATATTCAGCGATAAGCGGCCGCTCGGCTTCGTCGCACTTGTTGAGGAAGGTTACTCGGAAGGCGAAACCCACGTCCCCGAAGATGAGCGCATTCTGGGCCCAGCTGATCACCGAACGCGGGCTCATGACGGTCGAGATGTCGCCGTTCATGAAGCCTTGCCGGGTCATTTGCGCGACCTTGATCATCCGCTCGACTTCCTGACGCCCCCCCTCGTGATCATATTCGCCGGACTTGGCGAGTACGATCCGCGCCTCGGTTTCGGCAGGCAGGTAGTTCAGCGTCACCACGATGTTCCAGCGGTCCATCTGGCCCTGGTTGATCTGCTGGGTGCCGTGATAGAGCCCCGTCGTGTCGCCAAGGCCGACCGTGTTCGTGGTCGCGAACAGGCGAAACCAGGGGTTTGGACGGATCACCCGGTTCTGGTCGAGCAAGGTGAGCTTGCCTTCCGCCTCGAGCACGCGCTGGATGACGAACATCACGTCCGGCCGGCCTGCATCATATTCGTCGAAGACGAGAGCGGTCGG
>JALYNE010000494.1 GCA_030773375.1 Pseudomonadota bacterium | reverse complement strand
TGGGTTCCCAACAACTCGTCCAAGATCTCAAAGACCGGTATGGGGTTGGCGATGGCGATACCACCGCGGACGGCGAATTAACCGTCCAGGTGGTCAACGGCTGCCTCGGCGTCTGCGATCGTGCGCCGATCGTCAAACTCGACGACAGCTTCCACGGCGACCTGACCCCGGACAGCCTAAACGACGTTATCCAGCGCGCGATCGCGGCGCGTCGCGCCGCCGAGGGCTCTCATGTCAACCCTATCAGCGACCGCCACTCCAATCCAGCTTAGTTCTCGGGCCGATTTTGAGGCGTACCGGGAGCGAGCGGAACAGCGCTGGGCTTCACTCTGGAACGGCAACCAGACGGTGGTCAGTGTAGGCATCGGGAGTTGTTCCGTCGCCAAAGGCGCTCTCGATGTCTTTGCGGCATGTGAGGCGGCCCTCCAGGGCCAGGCAGGGATCGTTCGTCAGGTCTCGTGTGACGGCGCCTGCTGGATGGAGCCTTGGATTGAGGTCAAGCGGCCCGGCCAGCCGCCGGTGATCTACGGCAACCTAGCGCCCAGCGAAATTTCCGATGTCCTTGCCGGCCGGCTTGAGGAGCGGGCGATCGGCGTACGTGCGGAACGGCCGCTGGGTTCGATCCCGCCCCTCGCCAGCCTCCCGTTCTTCAAACATCAGCAGCGGATCGTCCTGGCAAACGTCGGGGTCATCGATCCGGACTCAATCGAGGACGCGATCGCCCGAGGGGCGTACAGCGCGTATCTCAAGGTGCTCTTCGACCTGTCGGGCGAAGAAGCAATCGCGGAGCTTACCGCCTCCGGTCTCCGTGGCCGCGGCGGCGCCGGCTTCCCAGCCGGCATTAAGTGGGAGAGCGGGCGCAAAGCAAAGGCGCGGCCGAAGTTCGTGGTGTGCAACAGCCACGAGGGTGAGCCGAACGTCTACAAGGACCGTCGAATCCATGAGGGCGACCCACACCGGATCCTTGAGGGGATCCTCATCGCCTGCATCGCCTGCGGCGCTGAACGCGGGTACAACTACATTGGCGGTGAATATCCTCTCGCAATCAAGCGGTTCCGGAAGGCGGTGCAGGACGCCGAACGTCTTGGCTTGATTGGCAAGAACGTCCTCGGATCGGGCAAGAACGTTGCCTTCCGCGTCCGCACAGGCGGTGGCGCCTACATCTGCGGCGAAGGTTCGGCGCTGATGTACTCTATCATGGGCGTTCGCGGGCAACCCCGCACGAAGCCCCCCCGCTCGGTTGAGGAGGGGATTTGGAAGCGCCCGACAGTCGCGAACAACACGGAGACCCTTGCCAACGTGCCCGATATCATTCTCAAGGGGGGGGAATGGTACGCCGGCATCGGGACAGAAAAAAGCAAGGGCACGAAGCTGATGACGGTCCAGGGGCCGCTCAAGACCATGGGTCTGGTCGAGGTCCCGATGGGCATCACCCTTCGCACCTTAATCAAAGAGGTGTGGGGCGGGATGCGGGATGGCTACCGGTTCAAGGGGATTCAGACTGGCGGTGTCTCCGCCGGTCCGTTGAAGGAAGAGCATCTGGATCTGCCCATCGACTTTGATTCTCTGACGTCAGTGGGTGGGATGCTCGGGTCGGGCGGGTTTGCCGTCTTCGATGAGAGCGTTTGTGCGGTGGACTACGCTCGCTACCTCACAGCGTTCAACCGCTATGAATCATGCTCGAAGTGCGTGCCGTGCCGCCTGGGGAACCCGGCGCTTGTCGAAATCTTGGACCGCATCCGGCTCGGGCGCGGCGCTGAGGCCGACCTACCGCTCATGGACCGGACGAGCAAACACATCATCGAGTTGTCCTTGTGCGGCCTGGGCCAGGTCGCCCCGGCACCGCTGCTTGGCATGATGAAGATGTACCCTGAAGAGTTCCGGGCTCACATCGTGGACGGAGTGTGTCCGTCTGGTGTCTGTCCGATCAGCGCGGATGACGCGGTCCTCGCCGCTGGAGATTAACGAGGTTTCGACCGAACCCGGTCCGTATCGCTCTTGCGGCTCCAGGTAACGAATCGCGGTACCCGTGCGGGCGCCGCGATTCGTTTTGCGGTCGGACCTTGGCGAGCCAACAAGGACATGGCTCCGAGGATGAGCGCCGCTCCCACAATCTGCCAGATGCCGAGCCGTTCCCCAAGGATCACCGTGGCCAGGACGAGTGCGACGACCGGCTCGAGCATCGCCAGGATGCTGGCATCGCCGGTGGGTAGGGCGCGCAGGCCCACCGTGTAGAGGGCGATGGGAGCAAGAGTTGTCACCATGCCGGTGTACCCCCCGATGAGCAATATTCCCTTCACATCCGGCCACGCTAAGGGTGAGACCAACAGCTTCACCACGATCAACCCCGCCGTGCCGATCATCAGGTGGTACAGCAGCACAGTCTGCACACGGTAGCGCCGGAGAAGAGGCTTTCCCATCAGGCTGTAGGCCGCATAGCTTGTGGCCGAGATCAGACCAAACGTGATGCCGGTCAAACTTCCCCGCAACGCCTCCAGCCGGTA
>JALYNE010000493.1 GCA_030773375.1 Pseudomonadota bacterium | reverse complement strand
GCCCGGGCACGAAGACCATTGTCGAATCCATGATGAAGCAGATCCTGGTTCTGCTGGTGCGGGATCACTTGCAGCGGCGCGGGCTCGCTTCCCCGCTCTTCATGCCGCTCTACATGCCGCTCAGCAATCCACAGCTCAGCCGTGCTTTGACGGCCATGATCGAGAGGCCGCAGGAGCGGCACACGCTCGAATCGCTTGCCAGCATTGCAGGCATGAGCCGCTCTCGCTTCACTCACCATTTCGCGGCGGCTTTTGGCCGCAGCCCCATCGACTTTCTTCAGCTGGTACGGCTGCGAACGGGTGCGAGGCTGCTGCGCAGCTCGAGCCTTCCGATCAAGGCCGTTGCCGCCGCTGTGGGATATGCCAGCCGCAGCCACTTTTCGCGGGCGTTTCGGAGCGAATTCGGAGTCGACCCCAGAAGCTTCCGGGAGGCACAGCCCGAGGGCGCGCTTTGTTTCGAGGAACTTCAAGGTTCCGCCGCCGCTCGTGAAGGCTCCGCCGAGATCGGCCGGCAGCTGCTCGAGTTCGCACGCAACGAAACCGCCTGAAGCAGGCCTCAACCGAAGCTCCGTTTCAGCGTTAAGGCGGCGGCCGCGTGCCCCTAGCGGACACGCTTTTCATAGAGGCTCGGAGCCAGCACCAAGCGATCAGGGAAAAAGAACAAGCGGTCGGGGCGAGCAGCAAGATCAAGCGCGTTTTCCACCGTCATGGTGAAGGTCGTCTGCCGATCGAGCCGGTATTCGGCGAATGCGCGACATGCTTCGGTCTTGTGCTGCCGGTAGGCTGCGCAGCCAGGCCACCCTCAGAGCTGAGGCGCGACAATATGCGACAAATTCGCTCTTTCGACAGGGCCTCTGCGCTGCTGATAAGGAGACTGCCCATAAGCAGCGCGCGGAGCAGATTGAGGGAAAATGAGTGAAAATCGGCCCCACCTGTTGATCGTCGACGACGAGAGATCGATCCGGGAGCCGCTCGCTGCTTATCTGGCCCGGAACGGCTTTCGCACCACGCAGGCTGAAGACGCGCGTGACGCTCGCGACAAGATCGGCGCCTATGGGATCGATCTCGTCATCCTCGACATCATGATGCCGGGCGAGGACGGCCTCAGCCTCTGTCGACAAATACGCGCCACGGGCGACCTGCCGATCATCCTTGTCACCGCCCGCACCGAGGATACCGACCGGATCGTCGGCCTCGAAATGGGCGCAGACGATTATGTCTTGAAGCCGTTCAACCCGCGCGAGTTGGTGGCCCGCATCAGGGCTGTGCTTCGGCGCGCGGGCGCTGGAGAGGCTCGGCAGCGGGGGCCGGAAACGGCCACCTATGCATTCGGCGACTGGCTGCTCAAGGCCGGCGAGCGGACCCTGGTCGATCGCGGAGGCGTGGAGGTGCCGCTTTCCACCCGTGAATACAGCCTGTTGCTGGCCCTTGTTACCCGCCCCCGCCAGGTCCTCACCCGCGATCAGCTTCTCGACCTGACCCAAGGCCGGGAAGCGGCGGCCTTCGACCGGTCCATCGACAACCAGGTGAGCAGGCTTAGGCGCAAGATCGAGCCGGACCCAAAAGACCCGAGCCTCATTAAAACGGTGTGGGGCGGGGGCTATATGCTGCTTGCCGACGTGAGGCGCCTGTGAGGCTGTGGCCGAGAAGCTTTGCAGGCCAGATGGTGCTGCTGATGGCGCTGGCTCTGTTCGTCGCGCAGGCGATCAACTTCGTTCTGATCCTGAACGAGCGCCAGGCGCGGCGGTACAATTTCTCCGTGGCAGGCGCGGTCGCCGCCACGGTCGATGCGGTTGAAGCGGCCGAGCGGGGGCAAGGCTTTCCACCGCCGCGACCACGAAATCCGCACCAGTCGGTTCGCCTGACGCCACAAAGCCTCATCGCGGAGGCAGCAGCGCGCGACCCTGCTGCCGAGAGCCGGCTTGCTTCGGCCATTGCCGATGCCGGATTGGGAACCTTGCCGGTGCGGGCCGCAGCCATGCCGGTCGGCCGTGCGGGCGAGTGGCCGGCGCAAGCCGCCCGAGGCTCGGCCGAGCGGCGTCCACCCACAGAGGTGTTGATCCTTTCCGTGCGGATGGCCGAGGGACGGTGGCTCAACCTTCGCTGGCCCTTGCCGGGAAGCAATGCAAGGCTCGTGTCGAGCGTCCTCATACAAACCTTGATCATTTTCGCGGCGCTTCTTCTTCCTGTGATCTGGCTCGGGCGCCAAGCGGCACGGCCGCTGCGCAAGCTCGCGGCCGCTGCTGCCAGTTTCGGTCCGCGGGGCGCGTCCGAGGCCGTTCCACTCGAAGGCCCAGCCGACGTGCAGCGGCTGATCGCCACGTTCAACGAGATGCGCACGCGCATTCTCGACATGCTGGGCGAGAAGGACAGGATGCTCGGCGCAATCGGCCATGATCTGCGCACGCCGCTCGCATCGCTGAGGCTCCGCGCCGAGAATGTCGATGATGACGGGGAGCGTGAGCGGATGGTCGCAACGATCGACGAAATGAGCCGCACGCTGGAGGACATCC
>JALYNE010000492.1 GCA_030773375.1 Pseudomonadota bacterium | reverse complement strand
TGGAGTCGCTGCGCGCGGCCTCCGCCCCGGTCCCGCTGGATTCGGCCCAAACCCTGATCGACGCGCACAACACCAGCACCACGGCGCATGCCGATCTGCGGACGCGCATCGCGGCGCTGGAAGCGACGACCGGGGCGGGCGCGGCCACGGCCACGACCAAGGGCCTGATCCTGATCAGCGGCACGCCCACCGACGCGGCCAATCCTGTGACCTATGTCAAAGAGCAGACGGATCTGCTGCTCGCGGGCAAAGCAGCGAGCGTCCACACCCACGACGACCGCTACTACACCGAGACCGAAACGAACACGCTGCTGGCGGGCAAGAGCGATACGACGCATACCCATGCCGCTGCCACCACGACGGTTGCGGGCTTCATGGCCGCAACCGATAAAGCCAAGCTGGACGGCGTGGCACCGGGCGCGACGGCCAACGCCACCGATGCACAACTCCGGGATCGCGCCACGCATACCGGGACGCAGCCGGCGGCGACCATTAGCGACTTCGCTGCCGGCGTGCAGACCACCGGCGATGCCCGCTACCCGCGCTACGACGCGGCGCAAACGCTCACCGGCGCGCAGCAGACGCAGGCCCGCTCGAACCTTGGGCTTGGCGATGCGGCGACCAAGAATACCGGCACGGCGGCGGGCACGGTGGCGGCAGGCGATCACGGGCACGCGGCCAGCGCGATCACGAATACCGCCGCGGGCAACATCAGCGCAACGACCGTACAGGCGGCGATCAACGAGTTGGACACGGAGAAGGCGGCGCTCAGTGGAGCCACGTTTACGGGCAACATCAGCGCCCCAGCCCTGATCGCATCAGGGTTGACGGGGGCAACGGCGGCGAGTCGCTATGTGGGCGCTACCACGTCGGGTGCACCGACAACCGGCACATTCGCCGTTGGCGATTACGTGATCGACCAGACCGCCAAGATATGGATCTGCACCACCGACGGCACGCCCGGTACCTGGACCCAACTCGGCGGCGGCGGATCGCTCGCCGTGGAGGAAGCCGACGGCACGCCGGCACTCAGCGGCATAACGAAAATCGTCTTTGATAACGGCACCGTGACGAATCCGAGCGCCGGTGTCGCGCGTGTGGCAGGCAGCGGAGGAAGCGCGGCCGATGCCGTCACCACCGGCCTCACGGCGGCCGTGATCCCAGGACTCGCGGCCGCACCCGATCAATCAGGCGCCGCCGGCGGCTCAATCAGCGAAGAATACAACACCACCACGACCGGCCTCACCTGGAGCCCATCAGCGCCCGCCACCGTCAACAGCCACACCACGATCAAGAGCCATCTGTATCTCAACAGCACCGATACAACGGAACGCTTCGGCTACCGCGCCTGGGCGCCCGCCGGCGCGTTCGATGCGCGCACCAAAGTACTGGTAGGACAGGAGTTTGAAGGTGCAAACGACGGCGGCGGCGGCCTGTTGATTGGCAACAGCGATAACAGCGTGCGGTTACTTGTCGTTCTGGGCCGATCCGGCGGCACGCGACACTATACCGTCACGGCATTTACCTACGCCGCCGCCGCGTACACCCAGCGCGGAGATACGTGGAATGTAGGCGGCAACGACGTCTACCTGCGGATCACCCGCGACGCCTCCGGGAATGTGGCGTTTTTTTGGAGCAGGAACGGCCTACTGTGGCAGCGCGTAGCCTCGCTTGCCTTTAGTATCACGGTGGCCCAGATCGGCTACCGCATAGCAACCACAGCCGCCAACTACCACGTCGCCGCCGATTGGCTCCGAGCGACCGGCTAAGAGGACAGCATGAGCACACACGCCATCGAGCCGAACATCGATCTGACGAAAGTGATTCGCATCCTTGCTCAATCGCTTCGCCTACCGAGCGGCATCGTGCAGAAGAACGGCATACATCAGCCGCCGACCGCGCTGGAGTTTACGCCCGATCTGACCATCGCAGAACAGGCAGCACTCGTCGAGCTCCTGGCGATTGCCGCTCGACCGATGACGGACTGGACACCCGCCGACGAAGCCAAAATCACGACCGAGCTAGCGGCGATCCGCACCTTTGTTGGTGCTACCAGTCCCACGGCAGCACAAACGCTGGCCTTCCAAAAGGCGGTGGGACGGATTGTGCTGGCCTTGCTCCGAGCGTAACCACGGCGCTCACCAACGACCTGCGCGATCAGGCACTGCGGGACGTGGCGCGGGCGCTGCTGGAGGTGGGGTTGTAACGCATGTGACGAAACGTGCCGCCCCGCATTCACGTATATGCACCTATACGCAGGAGGGCACGAACCATGACCGCCGATGAGCGCAACCAGGAGGCCCGCGAACGCGCCCGCCAAGCGATGCAGGCGGCAATGCTGGAAGAGGCCATCCGTCAGCAGCAGGACAGCGACACCAACGACGAGACCCCGGATGATGCCGGGGTCTCGTCGCGTGTGGGGGTGGGCTAGCGGGTGGCGAGCGCGGCGTTCAGCCCTTCGAGTTCGACCGTATCCAGCTCGCGCTGTAGCTCGTCGTAGAGCTGCCCGGTCTTC
>JALYNE010000491.1 GCA_030773375.1 Pseudomonadota bacterium | reverse complement strand
TGGCGAAGCGGCCGAGCGGCGTTGCCATGCGTGCGACCTCAGCAAAGGCGGCCTCCTGGCTCCCGGTGCTTGCGACGAGATCGGTGAAGAAGGGGACATTGTCCCAGATCGGCGTTTCGACACCGCCGGGCGCCACTGCGTTGACGCGGATTCCGCTCGGCGCTCCTTCCTTGGCAGCGATGCGGGCGAGGTGAAGGAGGGCCGCTTTCGATGCTCCATAAGCGGCAATGCCCGGCTCAGCCTTCAGCCCTGCCACCGACCCGGTGAGCACAATGGCGCCGCCATTGTTCTTCATCGCGCGCATAGCCGCTTGGAGCGTCAGGAAAGCCGCGTCCAGATTGACGGCCATGATCCTGCGCCATTCGGCGAAGCTCATCTGCTCGATCGGGCTTGCGCCGCCGGTCCCGGCGTTGACGGCGGCGTGGGTGAGGCCGGTGAGATCGGCCTCTGTCCAGAGCCGCTCATCGGTGACGTCGCCGATGATGATCTGCCGCTCGCAAGGCAGCGAAAAGGCGAAATCGCGCAGCCGCACCTCATCGAGGTCGACCAGGATGAGCTTGCGGGCACCGCTGTTGGCAAGAAGGGTGGCGGTCGCAGCGCCGATGCCTGAAGCGGCGCCGCTGATGAGAATGTTGGCGCTCGAGAAATCGTACATGCGCCGAGTCTAGACCCGTTCCCGGTCGGATTGAACCGGGAACGGCTCCAGTCTGGTTTGTTTGCCGTGCTTTCCGAGCCGTCAGGTGAGTCCACCTGACGGACAAGCACTCTGACAGTCGAAACGCGATTGTCTAGGCCGCGTCGCCGATTCCGAGCTCGGCAAGCTTCCGATAAAGGGTCGAGCGGCCGATGCCGAGGCGGCGCGCCACTTCCGTCATGCGCCCCCGATAATGGCCGATCGCCAGACGGATGACGTCAGCCTCGATGTCCTCGAGCGGACGGAG
Organism: Pseudomonadota bacterium; assembly: GCA_030773375.1. Taxonomy (GTDB): domain Bacteria; phylum Pseudomonadota; class Alphaproteobacteria; order Sphingomonadales; family Sphingomonadaceae; genus Allosphingosinicella. The sequence goes on along the minus strand of JALYNE010000491.1, from coordinate 1,577 downwards.
ATTGCCGTCCGGTTCGAACAAAGTGATGCCGGCGCCGGTCGACAAAGCGGCATTGGTCGAGGCCCCGCTCATCGGCTTGGCGTGATAATCGTCGGCCCGCTTGTTGAGGGCTGTTTCCTGCGCGATGTGCGGGAAATCGGCTGCGGTCAGCGCATTGCCCTCACACAGCACCGCCGCGCGGAAGAGCGCGTTCTGCAGTTGCCGCACGTTGCCAGGCCAGCCGTAGGACATGAGCACGGCAAGCGCATCGTCGGTGATGCTGAGCTGACGCATGCCGGGCTGCTCTGCAATGCGAGCGAGAAGGTGGCGGGCAAGCGCGGGTATGTCGCTGGCGCGAGCCCGAAGCGGCGGGATCGCGCAGTGGACGACGTTGAGACGATAATACAGGTCTTCGCGGAACCGGCCTGCAGCAACTTCCTCGACCAGGCGCCGGTTGGTCGCAGCGATGATGCGCACGTCGACCACATGAATGGCGCGGCCGCCGACGCGCTGTATTTCCCCGGTCTCGAGGGCGCGGAGAAGCTTCACCTGGGCATCGAGCGGGAGCTCGCCGACTTCGTCCAGAAACAGGGTCGATCCGTCCGCATCTTCGAAGCGGCCGATGTGACGATCGAACGCGCCGGTGAAGGCGCCCTTTTCGTGACCGAACAACACCGATTCGACGAGATTTTCCGGGATCGCGCCGCAATTCACGGTCACCATCGGCTTCTTGCCGCGCGGGCTGGCGGTGTGGATCGCCTGGGCGATGACTTCCTTGCCTGAGCCGCTTTCGCCTTCGATCAGAACGGAGACGCGGGCGCGGGCGGCCTTCGCCGCGATTGCCATCGCCGTGCGGAACTCGGGCGCGGAGCCTACGATCTCGTCGAAGGCGAGCGGTTTCGTGATCTTTTCCGAGAGCGGACGGAGTTCGCCGCGGGTTTTACGCCGGTCGGTGGCGGCATTGAGGGCGCTCAGCAGCCGGTCCGGGGAGAGCGGCTTGACGAGAAAGTCGCTCGCGCCCGCCCGCATCGCCTCGACGGCCACCGCAACGGTGGTTTGGGCCGTGAGGATGAGCAGCGGAAGGTCGGGCCGAAGCGCCCTAATCTGGCGGATGATCTCGGTTCCCGCAGGTCCGGGAAGCCAGTGATCGAGCAGGATCGCGTCGACGTCGCGGCCGTCTTCGCTGGAAAGGATGCGTTGGGCCGCATCCACATCGGCTGCCCCCATCACCCACCAGCCGGCACGGGCGCCGATCGCGCTCACCAGCCGCCGTTGTGCAGGCTCGTCGTCAATCAGCAACAGGCAACGCGTTGCGTCCGGGCGCATGTTTCCCCCTCCAGGTCCAAGCAGCGCTCTATCGGCTGTGGGTAAAGTTCGGCTTAACCGCGCCACTTTTGGCTTGGGGGGAGAGGCGGCGCTTGATAAGGGTCGGACGCGGCGACAGGACAAGAGGATCAGAATGGCAGCCGAAGGCAACACTCCCGAGGACTTCAAGGCTCACTTCAAGAGCTATTCGAGCTTCGCTACGATGATGAAGTGGGGCACGATCCTGAGCTTCATCACCGGGATGGTGGTCGTCGTGATCATCTCCTCCTGAC
>JALYNE010000490.1 GCA_030773375.1 Pseudomonadota bacterium | reverse complement strand
GGTGGCGGTTGCGTTCCAGGTAGAAGGCCTTGTTTGGCGAGTAGGCCGGACGATAATCATGCTTGACAACTGCGTCGGGCACGTACAGGCAACGATAGCCGGCCAGCCGCGCACGCAAGGAAAGGTCGGTGTCTTCGACATACATGAAGAAGCGCTCGTCGAAGCCGCCTAGCTGCTCGAAGACCTCGCGCCGGATGGCAAAGGCAGCGCCGGAAACTGCGTCCACTTCGGCTGGCATTGCATAATCCCCGACCGGCCTCCCGGCACCTCGGCAGTAGGTCAGCCCGGTATAGTGGATTGTGTTGCCACAGGTGTTGATTATTTCCGGCCGATCCATGAAGACGATGCAGGCCGTAGACAGGGCATACTCCTGGCTTGTGGTGAGGGACGCCACCAGGGCGGATAGGGCACCGGGCATGACTATAGTATCCGGGTTGAGGAAGACGAGGTAGTCACCGCTCGCGATCTCGGCGCCGCGGTTATTTCCGCCGGCATAGCCTGTGTTCTCGTTGCGAATGAGCCGCACCTCGGGATACTGCTCGGCGACGAACTCGGCGCTCCCGTCGGTCGATGCATTGTCCACAACGATGACTTCGTCAGCGGCGGCGAGCTCGGCAAGCACGGAGTCGAGGCACGGCTTAAGATAGTCCCGGCTGTTATACGTGACGATGATGATGCTGGCACGCATACTACACCCCTAGGTTCGCGCCGGGCGATACGTTCTGACCTTGCCGCGAGCTCCCGCTCCCAGATCGACCGTGCGATTCTCGCGGCCCCTTGGAGCAGCAGAGTGTTCGGTGAGGCCGCCAAGCCGATTGGCGAGGCTTTCCCGCACATCGACCAGCATGGCGCGCATCGCGTGCAAGATGACGCCCGCAAAGAGAAGCAAAATGCCGATCAGGCAGAGGAGTACCGTAAGCAGCGCATAACCGGTGGCGAGCTGCTGCAAGCGTGTGAAGACATTGACGACGTACAGCCCAAGCGCCAGTCCCGACAACAAGAAAGCTAAACCACTACCACCGAAGTAGAGCAATGGCCGGACCAACGCAACCAGCCGCATGATGCCGTCGATCACCTGCATGCCGTGCTTGACCGGGTTACGCTTCGCCGGTTCGGCGTAGGTTACCTTGATAGGCACCTCGACGACCCGCAGCTTGTGCTCGCGCACCTTGAACTGCATCTCCGATTCGATCGAGAAGCCCCCCTGGCCGAAGGAGAGCTGGGCAATAGCCGCTCCCGAGAATGCTCGAAAGCCGCTCTGCGAGTCGGTGACGCGGACGCCTGAGGCAAGATTGGTGGCCATCGTCAGTCCGTGCTGGCCCACCTGGCGATAGGCCGGGATATCGCTTTTGACGCTGAGAAAGCGCGACCCGACAACGATATCCGCCTCGTTTTGGAGGATTGGAGCAAGCACGGCCGGAATATCGTCCGATGAGTGCTGGCCGTCGCCGTCGAGCATGACGACGGCAGTCGGATCAAGCGAGCGAACCGCGATGAACCCGGTGTTGACCCCTGCAGCCTTGCCCTGGTTCACCAGGTGCTTAACAACCGTTGCCCCGGCCTTGGCCGCGACTTCTGCCGTCCTATCACGCGAGCCGTCGTCGATCACGATCACCTGGTCAACGTGCTCTAACGTCATCAGAACCAGGCTGCCGATGAAACGCTCCTCGTTGTACGCCGGGATCAACGCGATGATGGGGCCTTTGACAGCCTCTGCGCTCTGCTCAAGACCCTCCCTTCGTTCTTGGATCAGCGATTCCATGAGACTTTACTCCGTCCTTCCTGGTGGCGCTAGACCACATCGTTGCAGCCCGATTGATGAATGATGGCCAATCAACTTCCCCCAAATGCAGTGTTCGAGAAGTGAGTCAGGAACCGGTGAGGCCGGCGCCGGTCGGTGCGAGGATCTGTCTAACAACTGTAACCGGCCGGTCCTTTGACCACCGGTATTATGCCTTTAGCTGCGGCTGGCTGTGTAATCGTTAGAACTGTATCGGCGCCGCCATTTGCAGCAGGCCATCTAGGACCAGTGCCAGGACCGGCCCTCATCATAGTGAGATCCTGAAGCCAACTGCTACATGCCGCGCCGATGCAATACATACTTGTGCGCCGGTGGAAGTACGACCGCTATTCATCAAACGCCCGGCAGAAGCGCGAGGCAGCATCATCGTTCCGGAATCCACGCACTGGATAATACCGTTGTTTAATGCTGCGGTGATCCTACTCGATCTGGTTGTTGCGATACGGGCCGGGAAACACGTTGCGAGGAGGACACGCACCGTGTTTCGCGGATTGCCCCAGGATCCGAGGCATGACCATCCGTCGTCACCCACCAAACGCCCGCTGTTGCCGGTTTGGCGTCCGCAGCAGCATCTGGTCGGCACTTGCCGGTTCCGCTCTGCGTCACTGGCCTGTGGCAGGGCCGCGCCCTTCGCGGAGACAACCGGGTTTGACGGATTGCAGGAGTTGTGATGACGTGCACGAGCGCACTACCGTGGGCTCACGACATTATGTGGCGCTAAAGCT
>JALYNE010000489.1 GCA_030773375.1 Pseudomonadota bacterium | reverse complement strand
CGGCATCGCCGCTTCCGGGGATCTCGCCTTCTCCAATTGAGCATTCCATTTGCCCAACAGATAGTCGCTGATCGGCGTTGAGAACTGCATTCCGAATTCGTTTTCATTGGACCAGCGTACGATGCCGCTGAGACTGTGGAATGCCTCAAGGGCAATCTGCACGCGCGTTCCTGCTCCCAGCGGGCCTTCCAGGGAGCGAACTTTGCACCCACCGTGCGAGACGTTGAGGAGCTCTGCGCGATAAAAGCGATTGTTGGCGACGAGCGTGGCGCTGCAACTCATATCGTTGCGCGGCGGACGGGCCCGCTGCTTTGGCTCCGCTACCACTTTCCTGAAAATACCCACGATTCTACCTCCCCCAGAGTCTCCCTAGGAAATATTCCATAATAGACGGTAAAGCGTCGCCGCGCTGGGGGCATTGATATTCATTTGACCATCGGGGACCATCGGCAGCGCTAAGGGCGCTCGAGCTGCCAGTTTTCAGAGTGCGGGACAGCCAGGCCTGCTATAGGGCAGCCATGGCAGGCACAGGATCATGAGCGGCCCAGATAATCTCAGTGGGTTATGGCTCGGCAGCTTCTCCTATCCGGAGGGGAGCGGGCCGGTCACACCGTTCCTCGCTTCGCTTGAAGATGAGGACGGCAGCCTTCGCGGCACCACGATTGAACCGAATACGATGGGGCGCTCGAGCGATCAGCTCGAAGCATTGCTTTCCGGTAGCAGGGCAGGGGACGCTGTCGACTTCACCAAGATGTACGATGGCGAAAGCGATGCCGCCCACGCGGTCGATTATGTCGGCAGGCTTTCCAGCGACGGCAACTCGATCGCCGGGGTTTGGAGCCTGCGCGATGCTGACGGAACGTTCGAAATGCATCGCGAGGCGGTGTGGGAAGAACGCATGGGAGCCGAGGCTTCTGTGGTGAAGATCGGATAAGCGCGCTCCCGCCGCAACAGCGCGGCGGGGGCGAGAACGTCCGCCTCCGTCGTCAGCCTTTACGAAACCACCTTCGCCAGACCCTTGGAGAGTTGCAGGGCCGCGTTGACGCGGGCCTCGGGGTCGGGCCAGGCGCGGCTGATGACCAGCTTGCTGTCGGGGCGGAGCTTGGCGGCGCCTTTCAGCCGTTGGACGTAGCCGATCAGGCCCTCGAGGTCGGGGAAGTGGTCCTTGTGGAAATGAACAAGCGCGCCCTTTGAGCCGACGTCGAGCTTGGCGATATGCGCCTTCCGGCAGTTCAATTTGGTTTCGATGACCTTCAGCAGATTGTCCGTGGCGGCCGGAAGCTTGCCGAAGCGGTCGATGAGTTCGGCCGCGAAAGCTTCGATCTCATGGCGGGTTTCAAGCTCGTTCATGCGGCGATAGAGACCCATGCGCAGATCGAGATCCGGGACATAATCGTCTGGGATCATGATCGGAGCATCGACCGTGATCTGAGGCGAGAATTCATCGGCGCGCCGTGAGAGGCGGGCGCCGTCCGCCTTGGCGTCCATGATCGCGTCTTCGAGCATCGACTGATAAAGCTCAAAGCCCACTTCCTTGATGTGGCCCGATTGTTCGTCGCCGAGAAGATTGCCGGCGCCGCGAATGTCCAGATCGTGACTGGCGAGCTGGAAACCCGCGCCCAACGAATCGAGATTGGCGAGCACCTGCAGACGCTTGTCGGCCGCTTCCGTGACGGTGCGGCTGGGGGCGGTCGTCAGATAAGCATAAGCACGGGTCTTGGCGCGCCCGACGCGGCCGCGGAGCTGATAAAGCTGCGCCAGCCCGAACCGATCCGCGCGGTGGATGATAAGGGTGTTGGCCGATGGGATGTCGAGGCCGCTCTCCACGATGCTCGTCGACAGGAGCACGTCGTATTTGCGATCGTAGAAGGCGGACATCCGCTCCTCCACTTCGGTTGGAGACATCTGGCCATGGGCTATGATGTAGCGAACCTCGGGAACCTCATTGCGAAGGAATTCCTCGATGTCGGGAAGGTCGGCGATGCGCGGTGCGACGAAATAGCTTTGGCCCCCGCGATAATGTTCGCGGAGGAGCGCTTCGCGGAGCACCACGGGATCCCACGGCATGACATAGGTCCGGACCGCAAGCCGGTCGACGGGCGGGGTCTGGATCACGGAGAGTTCGCGCAGGCCCGACATCGCCATTTGCAGGGTACGCGGGATCGGGGTCGCCGTCAGGGTAAGGACGTGGACGTCCGCGCGCATCGCCTTCAGGCGTTCCTTGTGCGTGACGCCGAACCTTTGTTCCTCGTCCACGATGACGAGTCCGAGATTCTTGAATTCCACCGACTTGGCGAGAATGGCGTGAGTGCCGATCACGATGTCGATCTTGCCTGCACTGATCGCTTCGCGCGTCGCTTTGGCCTCGGCCGCGCCCACCAGCCGCGACAAGCGGCCAATCTCGATCGGGAAACCTTGGAACCGTTCCTTGAAGCTGTTGTAATGCTGGCGGGCGAGCAACGTCGTCGGGCAGACGAGTGCCACCTGAAGGCCAGCCATCGCGGCGACGAAGGCAGCGCGGAGGGCGACCTCCGT
>JALYNE010000488.1 GCA_030773375.1 Pseudomonadota bacterium | reverse complement strand
GACGAGCGACACATCAAACAGGATTTCGCTGGCAAGGGGACAGCCGCTCAACCTGAGCGTGATCGACAGGATCAAACAGAGAAACCAGGCAATATTCAGCTTCATACAATCCATTCCAGGGTACTCAGGCGGGCGTCCACGTACTGCACGGGGAGCTTCAGCTTGAAGTCGTTGGAAACAAAGACGGGGGCCAGGAGCTTGAGCGTCACCAGATAATCGCCGCCGCGGAGCTTGGCGGCCATGCGGTGAATCGTGCCGGTGTGACCTTGGAAGCGGCCGGCGGGAATGCGGAAGCGGCGGGCGGGATACGTGCGAGCGGGCATTGGCATTAATTCCGGACGTAGAACCAGTAGGCCATTGCGCCCGCATTGGCCACGCCGTCAAAGCCCTTGTTTTTGCCTTGCAGCATCAGGCGGTGCCAGCCGTTGGTCAACTTGGTGGTGTCGATCGGGAGCGTCCCAGCAAACTCACCGGCGCCCTGTTTGACCAGGATGCCAGGATTGCCATTGTGGAAGTCCGTATCGAGCGCGATGTAGTAGTTGGTTAGCGGCGCGGATGTCGGTTCGGGGCCAATCGAGGCGCCCTTTTCGATGCGAATCTTGGCGTTCCAGATGCCCGACACTGGCTGCGTTGGTGGATTGAAGAGGATGGCCTGGGCATACTGCGCTTTGGTGTACCAGCCGCGGCCTTCGGTGTAATTCTGGGTGCCATCCTGGCTGTAGAGCGCGGTCGAGAGCGGCCGCGAGCTGATGACCTTGTTATTCAAGCCGGTGCTGGTGCGTTCATCCACGCCATCCGGTTGCCGGACAAAGCCCCGGAAGCGGAATTGGGTCCAGCCACTCTTCTCGATTTGCAGCGGGTCGATGCGGAACGTGTCCTGCCAGCTGCAGGTGCGGGCCTGGGCGTTGAACGTGCCGCCGGTCTCTGTGCAGCGGGCATAGGTCCGCTCGAACTTTTTGCAGCCAATCGCGGTGTCGTCGTAGCACAGCTTGGCGTCGCCGGCGAGCCCGTGCGGATAGGCCTGCACCAGCAGGGTCCGGAACACGCCCGGATTGTCGTGCATGATCGACGTGACGGTCACATCGAACGGCGCCGAGATGTCTTTCAGAAACGGCCAGCAGACGCGGGTATGCAGGTGCATCGGGTTGGCTTCGTCCTGGAAGCGCCAGGCTTGCGAATCAAGCGCAATCTGGCCGGCGCTGGTATTGCACCCGACGGGATGCTGGGCAAACGCGGCGATGGGCTGAACGGTCGGGCTCGGGGTGGCCGTCGGTGCAGCGGTCGGCGCGGGCGTCGGGCTAGGTGTCGGCAGAACGGTCGGGGCAGGCGTGGGGGTCGGCGCGACCGTGGGTTCCGGCGTCGGGGTTGGTGACGCAGTGGGGGTAGGTTGGACGACCTCCAGGGCGGCGTAACACTGCACGCGATTAGCCTGTATGCGCACTTCGCCGTCGCACTGGGCTTCCCACGCAAGCGTGGCGGGGGATTCAGCTGACACAACCAGGGTGCCACACAGGGCGAACAGAACGAAGAGCAGGGGCAGCCGGAAACGATGCAGCATGCAGGGGCCTTTGCAGGAGGGAGGGGTCCGAGGAGGGAGGAGGGGCAGCACGGAGGAGGGTGTGCTGCGACAAGGCTAACCATACACGATGCGGCGGGCCAACGCACGTAGCCGGTGCTCCTATTGGGTACTAGACACGTAGCGGGGCGGGGTGTAGCCGTGGATGGCCCATATGTGCCAGTCTTGCACCTGCTTGTGACAAAAGCTGTCACAATCTGCTATGATTGATCCCAACCACGAGTAAGCGAACCCAATCATGCGTCACGCCCGACCCTGCCCCTGCGGGGACTCGTCGTGGGCCTGCCACGGCATGGGGGACGCCATGCGCGCCCTGGCCGTCAATCGGACCACGATCCAAAGCCTAATCACCCGCTACCAGCTCGGCACGTACGTCGCCGGGCGTATTCACCTGTCCGCCGCTGAGTTTTCCATCATCGCGCGCCACTTGCAGACGACACGGGACGCCCGCGCCCGCACCCGCCATCTGAAGGCGAGCCGCCATTGAACGAGGTTCACTATGACTACCGTCCCGCTTGTTGCTTCCCGTTCCACCAGTGCCGAAGCGGCCGGGCTGCCGTCCCTCAGTGACGTGCGCGACCTGGAAGCGCACTATGAGTGCCTGATCCGCGTCATCGAGGCGCGCTGCCCGTTCATCGCCGGTCACAGCGAGCGCGTCGCTATCCTCGCGTGCCGCATCGGGGAAGCGCTGGGGCTATCGCAGTCGGACCTGACCCGGCTGCATGTGGCGGCCCGCCTGCATGACATCGGCAAGATTACTGTCGATCCGGCGACCCTCGACAAAGGCCCGAACCAGCCGCTCACCGATGACGAGTGGCAGCGGATCAAGCTGCATCCCCAATGGGGCGAATATATTATCGGCCGGCGCTTCCCGCTGATTGCGGCCGCCATCCGGCATCACCACGAGGCGTACAACGGGATGGGCTATCCCGACCAGCTGATCGGCAACGAGATCCCGCTGT
>JALYNE010000487.1 GCA_030773375.1 Pseudomonadota bacterium | reverse complement strand
AGCGCAACCAGCGACCCGTGCATGTCAAACAGGCCTGCCTTGCAGTGGGTTGTGCCAATGTCGACGCCAACCAGCATCACGCGGCCTCTTGTGCCAGCGCAGCTTGTACGCGCTCCATGCCCAGGCGCGGGCTGGACAAGCACTTGTGCCGCTGATCGGGGGGCAGCGCAGCAACCACACGGGCCATCGATGCCTGCGCCAGCACCACTACATCAACCGATGCGGCGAGGTCCGCCAGCGCATGGGCTAACTCGGCATCGTGGCCCGCCTTATCGCCCGCAAGCAGCTTTTGGTAGGCCGTGTCGGCCAGCAGCGGCACGATCTCAACCGATACACCGGCCGCCTCGGCTTTGTTTTGCACGAGCTGGATGGTTGGATTAAGGGTGGTGGCTAGTGTGGCGGCGACGCCGATGCGTCGACCCCGTTGCACGGCTTGCTCGGCCATCGCCTCGTCGATGCGCACGATGGGGATCGACACCTGCTGGCGCATATGGCTTACAACCTCGCCAACCGATGAACAGGCGTTGAGGATCACATCCGCGCCCGCTTGCTCGGCAAACTGCGCGTAGTGCAACAGACGTTCGCGAACTGCCCCAATATCGCCTCCGTTACGCCGCAGCTGCGGCAGGATCGAGTCGTCGACGAAATTGACAACCTCAGCGCCGGGCATCAGCTCACCCGCCAGCGCCTTGAGCGGCTCGACCGTTAACGGAGTGGTATGAATAATGGCGATAGTTGCCGTCATCTTCGCTCCTTGGAGGGTGTTGTGCCGGCATCGGCTGCGAGCGCGGCACGGTAGCGCGCCCAGGTCTCACGGATCAGCGCATAATCTTCCGCTTCAAGCGGTTCCTGCGTTCGGTCGATATGGCTCGCGAAGTACAACGCGGGCACGCCCAGGTCGGGCTGCAGCCGCATATACTCGCGCCAGGCCGTCCGGTCGCGGACCGGCCAGTTGTCGGTGTCGATCGGTACGCCCGGACAGGCAAGTGCCGCAATTTGGGCACGCAGGGCCATGGTTGCGCCGATGTTCCGGCCAATCCGTGGATCGCTGAGCCGTTCCAGCTCCAGCGTGTCATTCAAACGGAGCATATCGACCACATCCGCGAAGTAGGGATGGGGCGTGTGAGTGATGACCAGCGCATCTGCCTTGGTGCGTTTGGCTTCGTCGTGGATGATATGGAGCAGCTGCTTCATGAGCTCCAGGCCCCACAGGTTACCATACAGGCGCATACCTGGCCCACCGGGAATACGCGCCGTGAAATCGATCTTGAAGCCGTCCGCGTTGTAGCCGTCGGGCGACAACATGCGGCGCACCGCTGCCCGCAGGCGGCGTTCGTAGGCGGGATTGGTCGGATCGGCGGTCAACGGTAGCCCGCCGGCGTTAAGGATGCACTCGTCCGGCGGCAATCCCTCATGGTCCCACGCCTTGAGCCACAGGAGCACCTTTTTGCCGGCTGCGTGCTGCGCTGCGACGAAACCGGGCAAGTCGGGCCAGCGATCCGCATCGACCTCGTTGTTGCCGTACGTCCGCTGCCACTTGTCGTCGATCACTACGATCCCGGGCTCGACGCCATGTTCCGCAAGCGTCCCGAGCCAGGCCGCATAATGCGACTGCCGCGCGTAGTCCGGCGCGCGACCACCGGCGATTGCTGCGTGATAACACTGCGTCCCCCAGCCACAGTAGATCGGCTCGTACCACCAGGCCGGCCGCGGCCCGTCGTCCATGTGCGGCACCAAGCCAACCGTGCGCAGCGCCTGCACATGTTTGCGCAGGACGGCCAGGGGGTCTGGAGCAAAGTCGAAGCCGATCGCCGGCAGCGTGTAGGCGCCGTCCACCACAGTGTAGCCTTCGTAGGCCAATGACAAGTGAAATCCACGGCCACCGTGGTAGGTGTATTCGGTCCAGCGGTTGGCGCCAGCCTGCGCTTCGACGCCCAGCCCGACCCAGCCATGAGCGCCTTGCAACGCCAAGCAATAGGGCGGTGGCGTGAAAAACCAATCGCCTTTGCCGGGAAGCGGTACCCCGGCCAGATCGATATGCACCGTGCTTGCAGGGTCAAACTCGTGCGTTTCTTCGGCAATCGGCTCTGGATTAAAGCCGCGCGCGAAGTGGTGGCCGGAAACCAGCAAGCCACTGCCCCAGCGTTGATACGCGGAAACGTATCCGCCGAAATACAAAATGTCAGCTAGATGCCCTTGGCCGCAAACCTCGATTTCGTACCTGAAACGGTGTGGCTGGCAGCGAAAGCGATAGATTTTTTCGTCCCAGACCGAGCTCCCAACCGACAGCGAGTACACCGTTTCGTCCGGCCGCTGATCCACGTCCCAAACCCCGACGCGCACCGTATCATCACGTCCCTGCAGCGGGTGGACGCTGGAAAGCACGCACAGCTCCAGCAATCGGGCGCCTGCCTGGTCGTCAACATACACAAACGGGCGGTCTGCCAAAAATGTCAGAGCGTAGGATGGGGCGGAAAAGGTGAGTGGCGCGGTTTGCTGCGGTCGATCCATGTTGGGCGTCCCCTTCGACACGGCTACG
>JALYNE010000486.1 GCA_030773375.1 Pseudomonadota bacterium | reverse complement strand
CCGTCATCTGTTCGCCCGACGATCTCGCCGTGACTCTCGTCGGGCAAGGGCGCGTTGCGGGCAGACCTGGACCGCAGCGTCACGTGGTCCGCGACGACGTTCCGATATGTCGGTGGAAATTGAAGCAACAATTCCTTGCGCTGGTCGCGGTCGAGCTTCCAGCCAATGACGGTATCGCCTGTTCCGGCCTGCGCTGCGGCTTCTCGTGCTGGGGGTGCCATATCGGTCCAACCGCGATCTGTGGAGCGGGTTCCTGCCTCGGGCGTTAAGCCACGGGAAGGAGCGACGAATGCAGCTTGAGCGCGAAGACGATCTGAAGAACGAGGACCTTCCTCATGACAGCGCAAAGAGTCGAGAGCGCGGCGAGGAAAATCGGAAGGAAATGGACGAGATCCCGCCGCATGGCACCGACCCGCTTCACGAAGGTCCATAATCCTTCATCCAACGGGCGAGGCCCTGCTGTTCGGCCGCCGTCATCTTGAGCCCGAGCTTCGTTCGACGCCACATAATGTCGTCCGCTGTTTGCGCGAATTCCCGTGCTACGAGGTAGCGCACCTCCGCTTCATAAAGGCCGCCGCCGAAGTGGCGGCCGAGCGATTTCAGATCATTGGCGGCGCCGAGCAGTTCACGGAGGCGCGTTCCATAGGACCGGCTCAGGCGGAACACTGTCTCTGCGGGAAGCCAGGCGGTAAGCGCATCCAGCCAGTGGTTGAATGCGGGCAAGATATCGCCTCCCGGGAGCGACGATGAACTCGTCACCTTTCTTCCCTTGATACCCAGGCAGTCGAGCGCCTCTTCGGCAAGCGCACGAGCGGTCGTGATTTTTCCTCCAAACACGGAGAGCAGCTTGGGCCCGCCACCAACATCCAGCTCCAGGTGGTAATCGCGCGTCACCGCTTGGGCATCTGCGGCACCATCGTCATAGAGGGCGCGCACACCCGAATAGCTCCAGATCACATCAAAGGGACTGGTCTGCCGCTCGAAGTAAAGGTTCGCAGCCGCGCAAAGATAATCAATTTCGTGCGGTTCAATCACCGCCCCGTCGGGCTCGCTGACTGGGATGTCGGTCGTTCCCACGAGCGTGAACGCGCCATAAGGAAGGGCGAAAACGACACGTCCGTCCGGCTGCTGGAGGATGTAGGCGTGATCTCCGCCGGCAAGCCTCGGCACGACGATGTGGCTGCCCTTGATGAGGCGCATTCCGCTGCGGCTTTTCTCGTTGAGCCGTCTGCCAAGGACTTCGCCCACCCAAGGGCCGGCCGCGTTGACGATGACGCTCGCGGCAACTTCGCGCCCGTTTGACAGCGCCGCGCGCCAGAGGTCCCCCTCCCGCCGCGCGGAGATGAATTCGGTACGAGTGGCAATCTCCGCGCCGCGTTCGGCGGCATCCAGTGCGTTCAGCACGACCAGGCGGGCGTCATCCACCCAAGCGTCCCAATAAAGAGCGAGCCGCTGCCGCGCCTGCTCCTTCAGGGGTGCGGAAAGAGCCCGCTCCCGAACTCGGCGCGAGCGCGGCAGACTGCCCCGAAAAGAGAGAAGATCATAAAGAGAGAGGGCCGCTCGGACCATCCACCAGGGCCGCATCTCTGATGCGTGTGGGAGTAGGAAGGGGAGCGGACGCACGATATGCGGCGCGGTGCGGAGGAGTATTTCACGTTCGCGCAGCGCTTGGCGCACCAGCCGGAACTCATAATATCCGAGATAGCGGAGGCCGCCGTGGATGAGCTTGGACGAGGCCGAGCTTGTATGGGCGGCAAGATCTTCTTTCTCGACCAGAAGCACCTTCTGGCCGCGACCGGCGGCATCGCGCGCGATGGCCGCGCCGTTTATCCCGCCGCCGATGATAAGAAGGTCGAAGCTTTCCATCGTCGCTCCGTCTGTTAGCGTCGCGAGCAGGCATAGTCGAACGGATGAGAAGCGCGTGGGCGATCTACTGCTCGTCATGGACGAAGGGACAACCAGCACGCGGGCGATGCTCTTTGCACGTGAAGGCAACTGCCTCGGCTTCGAACAGCGCGAGCTCACGCAAAATTATCCTGCTCCGGGCTGGGTGGAGCATGATGCGGAAGAAATCTGGCAGCTGAGCCTCACCTGCGCGCAGGCGATGGTGGAGCGTGCTGGCGGACCCGATCGCATTGCGGCGATCGGCATCACCAACCAGCGTGAAACGATCGTCTTCTGGTCGCGCCGGACGGGAAGACCGCTCGGTCCAGCCATTGTATGGCAGGACCGCCGCACAACGGAGCTTTGCCTGCAGGTCAAGCAGCGAGGCCACGAGGAGGCCGTGCAGGCACGGACGGGCCTTCTGCTCGATCCCTATTTCAGCGCGAGCAAGATCGCATGGGCGCTCGAGCATTTGCCGGAGGTGAAGGGAGCCGGCGACGACCTGATGGTGGGGACCATCGACTCGTGGCTCGTCTACAGGCTCACGGGCGGACTCCATGTGACCGACGCGACCAACGCTTCGCGAACGGCGTTGATGGACATCGCCACGGGCTGCTGGGATGCCGCCCTGCTCGACCTGTGGCGTGTGCCTCTGAAGGCGCTGCC
>JALYNE010000485.1 GCA_030773375.1 Pseudomonadota bacterium | reverse complement strand
CGAGCGGCCAGACGGTTGACGACCCCACCCAGAGCACTGGGCCGCAGGGTATCACCCAGCAGGGCACCGATCCGAACGGCCAGGCAAGCCCGCCGGCCGGCACCAACATGGGCGTTCAGGGCACTGGCACCGGCCCCGCCATACCAATGACGAACCAAAGCGCCGCCTTCGCACCCCGTCCCGCCGCGGGCGAATACCCCGTCTGCTCGCGGACGGTGACCGACAGCTGCATCCAGGCCTACGAACGGGGCGTCAGCCGCTCGCGGCGGCGCGGCCGCTGAGCAGCTGAGGGGCGCTGCAGAGCGCCCTTCACCCCTGTCGAACTCGCTGCCCTTCTGCCAAAGGGCCCGCGGGCGAACGCGCCCGACTCTGCAGGAAGGGCAGCCATGACCATCACTTTTGACAACCGCGTCGCAATCGTCACCGGCGCGGGCGGCGGGCTCGGCCGCGCTTATGCTCTCGAGCTTGCCCGGCGCGGGGCCAAGGTCGTGGTGAACGACATCGGCAGCGCCCGCGACGGTTCGGGCACTTCCGACGCGGCTTCGCGGGTCGCCCAGGAGATCGCGCATGCGGGTGGAACAGCAATAGCGAGCGGCGCCAGCGTCACGGATTTTGAACAGGTCGAAGCAATGGTCGCCGCCGCTAAGGAAAGGTGGGGCAGCGTGCATATCCTCATCAACAATGCCGGCGTCCTTCGCGACAAAAGCTTCACCAAGATGAGCATGGCAGATTTCCGGCTGGTCCTCGACGTGCACCTCATCGGCTCGGCCAACTGCACCAAGGCGGTGTGGGAGCTGATGCGCCAGCAGAATTATGGCCGGATCCTGATGACCTCTTCATCGAGCGGCCTGTTCGGCAATTTCGGCCAGGCGAATTATGGGGCCGCAAAGCTCGGGCTCGTCGGATTCGCCAAGACGCTTCACCTTGAAGGCGCGAAATACGATATTCGCGTCAACAGCATCGCACCGACGGCGGCGACGAGGATGACCGAGGACATCTTCCCACCGGAAATGCTCGGCGCCTTTGATCCGGAAAATGTAGTCCCCGCAGCGCTCTTCCTCGTATCCGAAGACGCACCCTCGAACGCGATTGTCGGCGCGGGCGCAGGCGTCGTCCAGGCATGCTACGTCACGCTCACGCCAGGATACGCGCTTCCTCAAGGCAGCCGCACCCCGGAGGAGGTCGCCGCAAACTGGAACCGCATTGCCGATCGCACCGGCGAGATCGTTCCCCAATCGGGCGCGGAGCAGGCGATGGTCATCCTGAAGGCCCTGCAGAGCAGCTAGCTCTTTGCCGGCCAAGTGTCGCCGGCAATGCTGATCAGCAGGTTCGACTGCTTATCCTTGCCGGACCAGATAGAGCATCGCGCGAAAGAGGTGGGGACCGGCTTTTCGCCAAAAGCAATGCGACGACAAAAGCTTATGGAGCGGAGAACGATTCAACCTAGACTCGTTCCCGTTTGGATTGAACCGGGAACGAGTCCAGTTTCCTTTGTTTCCCGTGCTTTCCGAGCCGTCAGGTGCTTCCACCTGACTTGAAAGCACTCTAATCGCTCGCCGCTCCAGGCTCCAGATCCCGGCCCCCGGCAAATGAGCCGCAGGTGGTGAAAGGACGGGTCGCTGGCTTTCGGAACAGGCCCGAGCCGGCTTGATATTGCCTCCCAGAAAAGTCCCGCTGCTTTGCGTGCGCAACACACCTGTGCTATAAGCCTCCGCCTCTAGGGAGGACCAAGCCATGTACAGCGAAAGCGATCTGGAATCGGCGGTGGCTGCGGGGGCAATCAGCCCCGAAGCGGCAACCGCGCTCAGGAAGCACGTTGCCGCCGCGCGCTCGACGCCCGCAGTCGACGAGGAACATTTCCGGCTCTTGACCGGATTCAACGACATCTTCGTGTCGACCGCCGCGGTGATCCTGCTCGTGGCGGTGGCCTGGATCGCGCACTACATACCGCCCCACCTGGGAGACGACGGACCGTCGCCCTTCTCCGGTGCTGCGGTCGCTGCCGCCGCCTGGGGGCTTGCGGAATTCTTCACCCGCAAGCGGCGCATGGCGCTTCCCAGCATCCTGCTTCTGCTCGCCTTCGTCGGGGGAGTGATCGTCAGTTCCGGGCTCAGCCTCGTGCTCATCGTCGGCGAGCAGGCCCTCCAGGACAATGAACGCCTCGGGGCGGGCCTTGCTGCAGCCGCAGGCGCCGTCGGTGCCGCCGGCGCATGGCTTCACTGGCGGCGCTTCAGGGTCCCGATCACGGTTGCCGCAGGCGCAGCTTCCATCGTCGGCGTCAGCCTCGGACTCATCGGTGTACTGATTGGCGACCACGAGCGCCTTGGCGACATTCTCCTCAGCTTCGCGTTGGTGCTCGGGATCGGCGTGTTCCTGTTCGCCATGTGGTGGGACTCGTCCGACCCGCGGCGCGAGACCCGACGTTCCGACGTCGCCTTCTGGCTCCACCTCTTGTCCGCGCCGCTGATCGTGCACCCGGTCTTCTCGCTGCTGGGCCTTACCGACGGCAACGCCACAATTGCCGAGGCCGTCATCGTCCTCGCCGTCTATTTC
>JALYNE010000484.1 GCA_030773375.1 Pseudomonadota bacterium | reverse complement strand
GCCGGTTGATCAGGCGTACACCACCACGCCAACGTATGACTCCCAGCAGTACAACGTCAACGCGGTGGCCGACTGGCCGACCGTGCGGGTGCTGAGCCTGACGCGGGAGGGTGGCTAGATGCCCAGCGTCGATCAGGTCGCCGATGCCTTGCTGCGCGTCGCCGGCCGCATGACGGACGTGATCGCGGACGAGGTGGAGGACGCCGCGTTCGACACCCGGCGGATCGAGCAAAGCATCACCCACGTCAAAACCGGCCGGCTGCGCGACTCGGAAACCGTGTTCGGTCCTTTCGAGCAGGGCAACGCCGTGGAAGCGCGCATCGTGCCGGTGGACGTGCCGTATGCCGAGCTCGAGGCGTCACGCGGCGCCGATCATAACTTCGCCGAGCGCGCGGTCAAGCTCGCCAATCCGGAGCTCCGGATGCGGGTCAATCTTGAACGCTCGATTGCCAGGATGCTGAATACCCTATGAGCCGCGCCGCTGTCCGCCAACTCATCAAGACCACCCTGGAAACCAGCGTCACTCGCCTGCAAAGCGCGGGCACGGCCGACGATCCCAGCCGCGTCGCCGCCCATCCCGTGTGGGACTGGGAGGGCCTTTCCCCGGCCGCGGCGGTCCATCACGAGGCCTCAGACACGGTGGAGGAGGCCCGCGCGCTGTACTCCAATCTGTACGACTTCTCGCTGTGGCTGTATGTGCTGGCTGACCGCAACGCGCCCGGCGTGCCCCCGAACATCGAGGCACTGGCCGAGACGATCATGGACGAACTGTTTGCGCAGGCCGTCCCGGCGCTCCGCCAGGCCGGCTTCGAAGTGCTGAAGTCGGACGGCACGCCGAACAACGCGCCCTGGCGCAAGTTCAACGGCATTCGCTACCGCGCCGAGCGCATTCCCCTGCGCTACGAGGTGGCGAACGGCGACGTCTAATCCCCTTTTGTTTCTCCCGGTTTCCCCCATTTCACCCCACATAGGAGCCATCATCCATGGCCACGACCAAGCTACACGGTAAGAACCTTACCGGCTCATTCAACGGCATCGACCTCGCCTCTGCCTCGCGGAAGTTCTCCTACAAAGGCAAGGGCAAGGAGATCGATGTGACCACGCGCGACGACGCCGTGGCCGGCTCGGAAGCCTATCTGGCGGCCGCCCCAGGCTATGAATTCACCTGGGAAGGGCTGGACACCGCCGGCACGCACGCCGCGATCGCCACGATCAAGATTGGCGACGTGGCCACCATGACGGTCTCGAACGGCTCCAAGTCGTTCAGCGTGTCGGCCACCATCACCGAGCAAGAGTATGACTCGGAGCACGACAAGGCGCCCGAGTGGAAGCTCGCCGGACGGTTCAACCAAGCCCCGAACTGGGCGTAACGAGGCGGGTAGGCATCAGGCCGCCAGTTGCTGTAGCCTGTAGCCTGATGCCTACCCCCTCAATTGAACACTCATATCTCCCGTCCCCTGAAACCTGTTACCTGTACCCTGAGGCCTTGCTATGCCACGCACCACTGTTCCCGTTCAAACCACCAGCCGCACCGCCGGTCTGCTCGCCGCCTACACCGCCGTGGCGGCCGTGGACGGCGGCCAGGTCGCCTTCGATTCGACCAGCCGCACCATTCTGCAAGTCAACAACGCCTCGGCCGGCGCGCTCACGATCACCGTCAATACGGGTCGCACCGTAGACGGCATCGTGGTGCCGGGCCGCGCCATCTCGGTTGCGGCGGGTGCCACGGCGCAGATCGGCCCCTTCGGCCAAAATTACAAAACCACGGTCGGCTCCACCGACTTTCTCCAGTTTGAAGTGAGCGGGGGGCTGAACGTCACCGCGATCAAACTGGGCCAAGCCGACAGCTAGACGCCTGGGTCGGTATAGGAGCGCTGGCGGGGCGATCGGGCTCCGCCATGCGCTACACTGGAGGTCCACACGTTCCACCTCGGAAAGGATCCCCTGTGTCCAACACCAAGAAGATCACCAGAAAAGCCATTCAGCTCCCGGCCCTGCTTGACGACTGCCAGGTGCCGCTGCCCGGCTACGAGGCGATCACGCTCAAGATTCGTCTGAACCCGCCACAGAGCACGCTGCGGGATGATTTGCCCCGCGGCGGCGGCTCCATCTCGCACGAGGAGCAGGCGGCGCTGGACAACCTCCGTTCTCTGATAGAAAACCCCGAGGCGACGCCCGACACCAGGGCCGAAGCCGAAAAGACCATCGCCGAACACGCTGCCATTGTCGCCGACCGTACCGCGCGCCTGGGCCGCGCCCTGCAGGTGCTGTTTGGCGCCACACCGGTCATGGAGATCGAGACGGCGGACGGCGTGCTGCTGCTGGACTTCTCGACACCGGCAGCCGCGCTGGCCACGTTTGAGCACCCGCTGATGCCCGACGACATGGCCGCCTGGCTGCTGAAAGTGCCGTACCACACCGCGAAGCGCCGCTATGAGCTGCTGGATACCGAACTCCCAAACTCGTTCGCACGCAAGAGCTGATTCAGGAACTGCCGGAGGATGACCCCTACCGGCAGTGGGCGCTGCCCTTTCTGGCGCTCGCCAACCCGATTCTGCT
>JALYNE010000483.1 GCA_030773375.1 Pseudomonadota bacterium | reverse complement strand
AAATGAGGGTGGCTGAGCATGGGTAGGAAGCTTTCAGGGATGTACGCCGAGGTTTACCAGGCACTGGATGCTTCGGTGGCATCGCAAACTTGCCTGGCCAGCAGCGAGGCAGTGATTCAAGCCGCGCTGGCGACCTTCCGCTCGGCCAAAATAGATGCCGAGGGCCGCGCCTGCCTCACTACCATGTCCCACCAGCTCCAGGCTCTCCAGATCGCGACGGTGGCCGGTGACGCTTCGGGGCGGGCCTCGGCGAGGCAACAACTGAGTGCTTGTGCGGAGCGCTGGCTCCAGCGCCTGCCGATGCACTAGATCTTGATCGGATCAGGCTGAATCCGCCTGATCCGATCAAGGTCTTCACCTCATGAAAAGGCCCGATTCACGCCTTCGGCGAACGCGCGTAGCGCTTCCACCTCAGCCGATCAGGCCCTAAAGAAATGCGGGCCGAAATCGCAATGGGGGGAGACGGATTTCGGCCTTGGGCCGCGGCAGGGGACTGAGCGGCTTGGCGGCCCGGTAAAAGTTTGCGTCTTGCTGCCAACTGAATTGAATTCTGGCTTAGACTCGTTTCCGGTTGGATTGAACCGGGAACGCAGCCAGTTTCCTTTGTTTGCCGTGCTTTCCGAGCCGTCAGCTGACTCCAGGTGACTTGAAAGCACTTTAGAATCTACTCTTTCAGCACGATCCAAGCAGGCGCATGGTCGCTCGCACCTTCGCGGCCACGGATCTCGCGGTCGACACCGGCCTCAGCCAAGCGCGGGGCCGCGGCCGGGCTGAGGAGGAGGTGGTCGATGCGAAGGCCCGCATTCCTGCCCCACGCGTTCCGAAAATAATCCCAGAACGTGTAGATCGGCTCGTCCGGGTGGAGTAAGCGGATGGCGTCGGTCCAGCCCTGGTCGAGAAGACGGCGAAAAGCCTCACGGCTCTCCGGCTGGAGCAGCGCATCGTGGAGCCAGGAACGCCTATTGTAGATGTCGAAGTCGGTTGGGACGACGTTGTAGTCGCCCGCGAGCACCACCGGGAGCCGGGTTTCGAGAAGGCCCGCCGCATATGCGATCAGCCGCTCGAACCAGGCGAGCTTATATTCGAACTTCGGCCCCGGCTGTGGGTTGCCGTTCGGCAGGTAAAGGCAACCGATCAAGAGGCCGTTCACCGCCGCCTCGATGTAGCGTGCTTGCTCGTCGGAGGGGTCCCCCGGCAGGCACCGCCGCGTCTCGACCGGATCGCAGCCGCGCGCCAGGATTGCGACGCCGTTCCAGCGGCTCTGGCCGTGCCAGATGGCGCCATAGCCCGCTTTGGCGATTGCCTTTGCCGGGAACTTCTCCTGCGGGGCTTTCAGCTCCTGCAGACAAACGACGTCCGGCTGCGCCTCTTCGAGCCATTCGACGAGGCGGGGCAGACGCCCGTTGATGCCGTTGACGTTGAAGGTTGCGATTTTCACTCGGCCGCGAACGCGCCAGATGGGGAACCGCTCCGGGCGCGCCGATGCTTGGGGACCGCGCGAGGGAGCTAATAGCCGAGCCCGATCGTGCGCGTGCGAACACGGGCGAGCATGTTGTTCGAGGCGAGGAACAAAGTCCGGCCGTCTTCCCCGAAGGCGCAGTTCGCCACGGCCGTGCCGGTATCGATCCGGCCCAGCCGCCGCCCGGCGGGCGCAAAGACGTGGACGCCGCCAGGTCCGGTTGCAAAAAGGGTACCTTCCCGGTCGATGGCTATCCCATCGGGGAGGCCGGGCAGGCCCGCTCGAACATCCGCCGAGGCGTCTGCAAACACGCGTTTGCTCGTGACGCGCCCGTCGCCTTCCAGCGAATAGGCCATCCAGATCGGCCGCTCGGGATCGGAATTGGCGACGTACAGCGTCCGTTCGTCGGGCGACAGGATGATGCCGTTGGGGAAGGTCATGCTGTCGTCGATAAGGCTCACCGTGCCGTCCGGGTCGAGCCGGTAGATGCCGTTGAACGGGATCTCCTTCAGCGGCGAGCCATTGAGGCCAGTGAGCCCATAGGGCGGGTCGGTGAAAAAAATTGCGCCGTTCGAGGCGAGAACCAGGTCGTTGGGCGAATTGAAGCGCTTCCCGCGGTATTCGGTCGCGAGGAACGTCTTCCGCTTGGTTGCAAGGTCGAGGCGCGCCACAGCGCGGTTGCCGTGATCGGCCATCAGGATCGCGCCCTTCGGCCCGCGGATGAGGCCGTTCGAGCCCGGCTCGCGAAAGGCGGCCGTGGCGGGGCCGTCATAGCCGGAGGGATCGAGGAACACGGACAGGCCGTCTGTCTCGGACCAGCGATACATCTTGTTGGCGGGAACGTCGCTGAAGAGCAGGTACCGGCCCTCCTTGATCCAGACGGGGCCTTCGGACCAGGTGAAACCTTGGGCAAGCTTCTCGATGGCCGCGTCGGCCGGGACCAGCCGATCAAGCGCCGACGCTTCAGTGTGGATGCGGCCGATCTTTTCATAGGATGGGCCGCGCTGTTCAACGGTCATGCAGCCACCTACCGTCAGCAAAAGGATAGAAGCGGCGGCCCGCCGGAACCGGCGGGGCGGCCGCCTCAAGCGGCGCTCTCCTC
>JALYNE010000482.1 GCA_030773375.1 Pseudomonadota bacterium | reverse complement strand
CTTTACTGCGACATCCCGCCACCAGCCAGGCGCAGGCTCAGCGAATATGTACCGGGCCTGGTGGTCACTGCGCTCGCGACGCTCGCGGCCGCCTACATCGCAGAACGGTACGGCGCTCCCTTGACCATGATGGCGTTGCTGATCGGGCTGGCGCTCAATTTCCTCAGCGCCGACTCCCGGCTCGATTCCGGTCTTGCCTTGGCTTCGCGAACCTTGCTTCGTCTCAGCATCGTGCTTCTCGGTACGCGCGTGACCTTCGAACAGATGGGGGCGCTCGGGCCGATCTCATTCGCGGCGCTGCTGGTCATCGTGGTGGTCACGGTGCTCGTCGGGCTCCTCATCGCGCGCTGGCTCGGGTCCGGCTCCGCCTTCGGCACGCTCGCAGGCGGGGCGGTGGCGATCTGCGGCGCATCGGCTGCGCTCGCGATCGCCACCCTGCTCGGGGAGCGGCGCATCAATCAAGCGCAGCTCGCCTTGGTCCTGGTCGGCATTTCGGGAATGAGCGCGCTGACAATGGTGCTTTATCCCATTCTCGCCCATGAGTTCGGGCTTGGGGACACCGAGGCCGGCTTTCTGCTCGGCGCGTCCATCCACGAAGTGGCTCATAGCCTCGGCGCCGGCTACTCCTTCTCGCCCGGCGCCGGCGAGATCGCCACCATCGTCAAAATGACTCGTGTCGCGCTTCTTGCCCCCGCCCTGCTCGTTATAGGCCTTGCTCTGGGTCGCTCCGGGCGGGCGGGAGGCCCCGGCCTCCCCTGGTTCGTCATCGGCTTCTTCATTGTCGCGGCAATCAACTCGGCCGGGCTTTTCCCCGCTCCGGTTGCAAGCGGCGCTCGCGAGCTCGCAACGGCGCTGCTCGCCTGTGCGGTTGCCGCCACCGGGATACGCTCCCCGATGCACACTTTGCTCGAGGGCGGCTTGAGGCCGCTGCTCGTGATCATAGCGGCCAGTGCGGCGGCTCTGGCGCTCTCCGTCGCCGCCGCCATGTTCCTCGCCTGAACACGGCAAGGGCGCTTCGGGGTGGCGGTGTTGCCGCTCCACCCGCGCCCGCCCAGACTCGTTGCTGATTTTGTTGAACCAGGAGCGAAGTCCAGCTTCCTTGGTGTCCCGTGATTTCCGAGCCGCCAAGTGATTCCACCTCGCTTGAAATCACTCTAGACTCGTTCCCGGTTGGATTGAACCGGGAACGGGTCCAGTTTCCTTTGTTTGCCGTGCTTTCCGAGCCGTCAGGTGATTCCACCTGACTTGAAAGCACTCTATGCAGTGCGGCTTACCGAAGGGGACCCATCATGAAGCTCGTCTTGAAAGCTACGCTGTTTGCAACTTTCACCGCATTGTCCGCCTGCCAGATCGCCCCAGAGGAAAACATCCAGGCAGCCGCCGAAAACCAGATGGAGGCACTCGCCAAGGAAGCGGACGAGATCGCAGGCGATGCCGAGAGCGGCGTGAATGACGCGGCCAACACGCTCGAGAACCAGGCAGCCGCCCTCGCGGACGAGGTGGGGGCCAGCGACAATCAGGCTGAAGGGAATAGTGGCGGAAACAGCCAGTAAGCTTCCCAAAAAAGAAAAGGGCTGCCGGAAATTGCGCCGGCAGCCCTTCTTGTCACCTCAGTTGTCGAGAAAGGTGATGCTCAGCCGTCATCGCGGGTGAGGAAGGCGGGAGCGAATTCGGGTTCGCCGCCTTCTTCGCTCCGCTCCGGACGCTCGCCGCGTTCGGGCCGCGGGCCACGATCGCTCCGCTCGCCGCGCTCACCGCGATCCCGGCCACGTCCACGATCCCGGTCGCCGCGGCCACGGCCGCCGTCACCGTCGCGGCGCGGTCCGCGCTCGCTACGCTCTCCGCGGGGACGCTCTTCCCTCGGCGGACGCGTGTCCTCGAGCTCGGCGCCAGTTTCCTGGTCGACGACGCGTATCGACAAGCGGACCTTGCCGCGCTGGTCGATCTCGAGGACCTTGACCTTGACTTCCTGACCTTCGGAGAGAGCGTCGGACACCTTCTCGACGCGCTCGTTCCTGATCTCCGAGACGTGGACGAGCCCGTCCTTGCCGCCCATGAAGTTCACGAAGGCGCCGAAATCGACGAGGTTCACGACCTTGCCGGCGTAGATCTTGCCGACTTCCGGCTCCTCGACGATGCCCTGGATCCAGCGGCGCGCCGCCTCGATCTGGGAAAGGTCGGACGAGCTGATCTTGATCAGGCCCTCATCGTCGATGTCGACCTTGGCTCCGGTCTGCGCAACGATCTCGCGGATCACCTTGCCGCCAGTGCCGATCACTTCCCGGATCTTGGACTTGTCGATCTGCATCGTCTCGATCCGCGGCGCATGAGCCGAAAGCTCGTTGCGCGTTTCGCCCAGGGCCTTGGCCATTTCACCAAGGATATGGGCGCGTCCTTCCTTCGCCTGATCGAGCGCGGTGCGCATGATCTCTTCGGTGATGCCAGCGATCTTGATGTCCATCTGGAGCGACGTGATCCCGACTTCCGTCCCGGCGACCTTGAAGTCCATGTCGCCGAGATGATCCTCGTCGCCGAGGATGTCGGAGATGACTGCATAGTCGCTGCCTTCGAGGA
>JALYNE010000481.1 GCA_030773375.1 Pseudomonadota bacterium | reverse complement strand
CCGCGTGCAGCCCGGCCAATATTACCGACTCGCGGACGGCGTTTGGCGCCAGCGGGAAGCTGGGGCGCCAATCCCACGGCCTGCTTATTGCGGCTAATGTTCTCGCCGCTCACGCGGTGGGGGTTACGACCCGCTCCAGCAGCTTGACGTTGACGTGAACGTAAAGTAGCGGCGGGCGAATGCCACAGTCCGCTTTGCATTCCGACTTCCAGCACTCGAATACCAGCACCGACACTTACTCGATCAGCGAGCTGTGTGAGGAATTCGGCGTCACCGCCCGAGCGCTCCGTTTCTATGAAGATGAAGGTCTGATCGCGCCCGCGCGCCAGGGGCTTTCCCGAATCTACAGTTGGCGCGACCGCGCGCGGCTCGCCTGGATCCTTCGCGGCAAGCGGGTCGGCTTCTCCCTGGCGGAGATTCGCGAGATGATCGACCTCTACGATCTCGGCGACGGTCGCGAGGCCCAGCGCCGCGTCACCGTCCAGAAATGTCGCGAGCGAGTCGACATTTTGAAGAAGCAGCGCGTCGACATCGATGCCACCATCCAGGAACTGGAAAGCTTCGTCCGGCTGCTCTCGACCGGCGGCAAAGACGCTTCGAACTGATCGACCAGGAGCCTTCCAGATGCCGAGTTATACCGCCCCCGTTCGCGACACCCGCTACGTCCTCGAGCAGGTTCTGGGCCTGGAGCGCTATTCGAACCTCCCCGGTTTCGAGAATGCCACCCCCGACATGATCGAAGCGATCCTGAGCGAAGGCGGCCGCTTTGCAGGCGAAGTGCTTGCGCCGCTCAACCGCATCGGGGACGAGGCCGGGTGCACGCGCCATGAGGACGGCTCCGTCACCACGCCGCCCGGCTTCAAGGAGGCTTGGGACCAGTTCGTGGCGGCTGGCTGGACCACCATTTCCGCACCGGAAGAATATGGCGGGCAGGGCCTCCCGCAGGTGATCGTCACCGCAGTCAGCGAATATCTGCTTGCGGCGAACCAGGCGTTCGAGATGTATCACGGCCTGACGCAAGGGGCGATCGCGTCGATGGTCATCAAG
The DNA here is from genome assembly GCA_030773375.1 of Pseudomonadota bacterium. Classification (GTDB taxonomy): domain Bacteria; phylum Pseudomonadota; class Alphaproteobacteria; order Sphingomonadales; family Sphingomonadaceae; genus Allosphingosinicella. Next base: position 1,532 of record JALYNE010000481.1, on the reverse strand, counting down.
GGATCGGACGAGCAGAAGAGCACTTATCTTCCGAAGATGGTTTCCGGTGAATGGACCGGCACGATGAACCTCACCGAGCCGCATTGCGGGACGGACCTCGGGCTGCTGCGCACGAAGGCCGAGCCGCAGGCGGACGGAAGCTACAGCATCACCGGGACCAAGATCTTCATCTCGTCGGGCGAGCACGACCTCAGCGAGAATATCATCCACCTCGTGCTCGCGAAGATCGCCGGGGCACCCGATAATGTGAAGGGCATCTCGCTGTTCATCGTGCCCAAGTTTCTCGTCAACGAAGACGGATCCTTGGGCGCGCGCAACGGCGTTGTGTGCGGCTCGATCGAGGAGAAGATGGGCATTCACGGCAACTCGACCTGCGTGCTCAATTATGACGGAGCGACCGGTTATCTCGTCGGCGAGCCTGAAAAGGGCTTGGCTGCCATGTTCATCATGATGAATGCCGCGCGGCTGGGCGTTGGTCTGCAGGGGCTCGCCCAAGCCGAAGTCGCCTATCAGAACGCCGTCAGCTACGCCAAGGACCGCCGCCAGGGCAGGGCGCTCGTGCCCCATCTTCGCGATGCCGAGGCCAAGGCGGACCCGATCATCATCCACCCCGACGTGCGCCGCATGCTGATGGAGGGACGTGCGCTGAACGAAGGCGCGCGCGCACTGGTTCTTTGGGGCGCGCTCCAGGTCGACATCAGCCGCAAGGCGCAAACCGAGGAGGAGCGCGAAGCCGCCGCCGACCTCCTCGGCCTCCTCACTCCCGTGATCAAGGGCTATCTCACCGACAAGGGTTTCGAGACGGCGGTGAACGCTCAGCAGATATACGGAGGCCACGGCTATATCCGTGAATGGGGCATGGAGCAGTTCGTGCGCGATGCGCGCATCGCGCAGATCTACGAAGGAACCAACGGCATCCAGGCCCTGGACCTCGTCGGCCGCAAGCTCGGCGCCAATGGCGGCCGTGCCATCCAGGCGTTCCTTCGGCTCATTTCCGACGAGATCGGCCAGTCCAATCCCGCTGGCGCGGAGGGGGATCAGCCGCAGGCCGTGACTCTCCTCGCCGCAGCGCTTGGTCGGGCTACTCAAGACCTCCAGCAGGCGACGATGTGGCTCATGCAGAACGGCATGGCCAATCCGTTCAATGCCGGTGCGGCAGCTTACCCCTATATGAGCCTGACGGGCACCGTCTGCCTCGGTCTCATGTGGCTCCGCATGGCAAAAGCGAGCAGCGAGGCACTTGCGCAAGGTTGCGAGGACGAAGCCTTTCACCAAGCCAAACTCATCACGGCGCGCTTCTTCGCCGAGCGCATCATGCCGGAGACGAATGCACTGCGCCGGAAGATCGAGGCCGGCGCCGAAAGCCTGATGGCGCTTCCCGCCGAGGCTTTTTGAAAGCCTCGGCTTAGAGCGTGATGGGATTATGCTTGAGCGTATCCTGAGTTGACGAGGTAGTTGGAGCATTCTTCTGGAGTGAAGGCGTCGAGGAGGGAACCGATCCGCCGCCAGGTGGCGTGGGCGGTCCGCTCGGC
>JALYNE010000480.1 GCA_030773375.1 Pseudomonadota bacterium | reverse complement strand
AGCAGTTCAGGAGCGCTGCCGGCGCGGGCCAGCATGATCGCCGCTGCCGAGCCTGCAGGACCGCCCCCAACGATCAGCGCAGACGTTCGACGCACAGCCGGAAGGGGAAGCGGCGGACGACCTTGAAGGGGCCGGGTTGGATGCCGGCGCTGAGCAGGATCGCGTGCCATTCAGCCGGACGGAACGAGCGGGCGATTGACAGCTGCCCGTCTTCGCGGACGATCCGGTGCCAGCCCATCAGCCGGCAAAGGAAAGGATAGCCGCCGTAAGCGAACCAATGCCGGTGGAGATCATTGATCATCCAGCCTTTGCCGGCTTCAGCCTCCATGTAGCGCAGGAACTCGCGGAGCTGATCGTCGGTCATATGATGCGCAACAAGGTTGCTGACGATGAAATCGAACCCGCCGCCGAGGTCGTGATAGTCGCCCGTCCGGTATCTGATACCCAGCTCGGGAGGTGTGACCGCTTGGGCAATGGCTGCGCTCTTGGGGTTGAGGTCCACTCCAACCAGCTCGGCCGAGAGACCGCGCCGCCGCGCCCAGCGCGCGATGGTGCGCAGCATGTCGCCCTGGCCAAACCCCACGTCGAGCAAACGAAAATGGCTGGCGCCGCCGAGAGCCCGCCCGAGAAAATTGATCGTTGGCCGCCGCGCCAAAGTCCAGCTGTTCACCCGGCCGAGATCATTGAGGATCCTCGCATAAGTGGCAGGATCCAGCGAAGGCGAATCCATCTGTTCGTCTTCACGCGAACGGATATTCAGATTTCCGGGGGGTTTCAGAAAGCTCATGCCGCGCGTTCGAAGCGGAAGCCTTCGGCTGCGAGCCCGGGTCCGAACGCCAGCGCGACACCCGTCTTCCGCTCCGGCGCCGCGAGAAGCTCGGCAATGACGAACATCAATGTGGAGGACGACATGTTGCCGAACCGCGCGAGCACGTCTCTCGATGCATCGAGAGCGTCGGGCGCGAGATCGAGAGCCGCCTCGACCGCGTCCAGGATCGATCTCCCGCCGGCGTGCACGGCCCATGCATCGATTGCGCCGGGAGAAAGATTGCCGAGCATGCGTCCGCGGACGTCGGCTTCTCCAAGCGCCGAAGCGATGCGGGTCGGAACCTGTCCGGACAAGTGCATGGCGAACCCGCTGTCGCCGATCGTCCACCGGATGAGATCCGTGCTGTCCGGGACTGAGACGGCAAAAGGGCTCGAAACGGCAAAACCGGAGCGCTCCGCCGTGACCAGAGCGGCGGCGGCCCCGTCGCCGAACTGAAGCATTGCAAGAAGCGGCTCGATCTCGCGCGTGAACTGAAGGTGCAGCGTCGAGAGTTCGACCGTGACGACGAGCACCCGCGCCGACGGCTCCGAGCGGACGATGTGATGCGCCGTCCGGAGCGCGGCCACTGCCGCATAACAGCCCATGAAGCCCACCAGCGTTCTTTCCACGCCACCGAGACCAAGCTCTGCAGCGATGATCTGGTCGATCCCCGGAGCCACGAACCCCGTGCAGCTCGCGAGCACGAGATGAGTGACGCCCTCGATGCTCGCCTTCTGCGAGAGCTGTTCGATCGCCTCCAGAGCAAGTGTCGGGGCGGCGTCTGCGTAGATGTTCATCCGTGTGGACGTGGGCGGCAGCTCTTGGCTCCCGTAAAATCCGCCGCGTGCCAGAGGCGATTGGCCGTCCGCCGTTTGCTGGAGGACCGACCAGCGATGCTTTATCCCTGCGCGATCGGCCATGCGCCGAAACAAAAGTTTTTCCCGATCCTCGGAAAATTGCTGCTCCGCCCAATCGATATAAGCTTGGTGCACATCATAATCAGGGACGGCAGTAGCGACCGCGTTGATGTGGGCTGTGGCAAAGGTCAAACGTTTGGCTTTCCTGGTGGCCGGAGCGCACGCCCCATGCAGAGAACCTCAGCGAGAGCAGACAGTTGCTTTCGGACTTCTGCATATTCAAGATAGCACATTAGCCTGCACTGAATGCCACCCTGCTCTCGATCCGGTGCCTGTCGCCCAGTCTCTTAACGGCGATGGCCGGTCGCCGCTTCGACGCTGTCGCGGCGAATGAAGCCGAAATAGCCGGCAATTGCGGCCAGGAGGATGTGCAGCCACACGTCATTCCCGTAAAGTGGGATCAGGCCGAAGGTCGTCCAGAGCTTCGCCGCTGGAATGAGCCCGAAGAGCGCAAGAGCCGTGTAGATGACGGCCACGCCCTTGGCATAGAGGCGCGCCGCGCCGAAGCTGCGTGCAGCGACGAGGCCCCAGATCCCGAACGCCACGTGGAACAGGTTGTGGAGCACGTTCACCGGAAACAGACCCATTGCAGCGCCGAGGCCGGCGCCGACCATCACGTCGGCCGCCCCGGGATGTGCATGCGGCGTGGTGACACCCGGAATGAAGGCGGAGAGCCCGACCAGCAGAAATACGACGCCGAAGAGCTTGGCGAATGTTTGGATGTTCATGTCATTCTCCTTGAACAGCTGTTCATACTCTGTCGCTTGTTGGATGCGGCGAGGCGTTGCAGGTTCCCTGCATGACGTGAAGCCGCGTGGAGCAGGCTCGGTGCCTTAGACTCGTTCCCGGTTCGATTGAACCGG
>JALYNE010000479.1 GCA_030773375.1 Pseudomonadota bacterium | reverse complement strand
CACTACATTGGCGATGGCGCTATCAAGGTAATTGGCCGCGTCGTCTGGCAAGGCGCACCGCTTTAGCGGCTTGCCTGGGCCGGCGTGCCACGCTGGACTTCGGCATGGTTGCAGCTCGCCGCGAAGTGGGGGCAGCGCCTGCTGACACACGGTTTCTCGTGAAGCGCCACATTTCGAGCGAAGCGAACAAGCTGCGCATCTTATCCGAAAACAGGATTGACGTACAATCTGGATTTCGGATAGGTAGAGCTTCATCTCTTGATGGAGCCATCCGATGCTCACCAGCACATTCCCTGGCCCGGCGGGTCGAGACCAGTTCTCCGAAGCGCTTTTGGCCGGCGACTTCCAGCGCCGCTTGCAGCAGCTTGGATTCAGCCGATGAGCCAGCATTCTCCGTTCATCTCCTCCACGCGGCGGCGCTTGCTCGCCGAACTGGAGGAAGCTCGAGACATCCGAAGCATTCACGAGAAATTGAAGGACGCCATCGATTGCCACTTGCGCAATGCGCAGCTGTGCAACTCGCTTTGCGAGGGCAGCATCGCCATCGTGGACCCGGTGGCTTTCGGCGCCGCCGAGCGCGCTTATTTGAGCAGCCAGGCCGAACTCTTCTGCCTCGTCGAAGACTTCTGCCTCGTGCCGGCGGCGAGGCTCCGGGAGGCGCTCGCGGCCTGATCTTGTCACGAGCACGTTTCCGGCGCTTGTTCGCGAAAAAGAAACTGCCGTCATCTAAAGCTCGGGCCGACCATATCGGGAAATACGGCGCGTGTTCGAGTTCGACAAATACGATCCTTCTGCCCACGTCGCGGCGGCTGCTCCGGCGGCTCCCTACATTCCATTCGAGGGTGGCAGGAGCCGATCCTTCCTCGTCTGGGGAGAGCATTGCATCGAATGCGCGGCTCCCGCCTGCTATTCTTCCTGCGACCTTTACGATGCGCGGCCGGACCGTCGCTGCCGCCGCTTCCTGTTCGGCGCTTTCAAGAACAAGGCATTCCCTTCGGCTGCGGGCTATGGCGCCGAGCTCGTCTTCAAACGCTGGGGAAAGCTCGAGGCACGAGGCAATGCGGCGTTGCTGCGACCGGCGCTCGTCCGCATCCTCGAAGCGGGCGTGAGCATTGCAGCGCCCGCAATCAACCGTGCGGGTGCCTGGGCCGATCGCTTGTTCAAGGACATTCGCCTCTCCTACGCGACCCACGCGCTTCTCGACCGGCTGAACGCGTGGCTGCACAAAAGTGCCGATCCGCAAGTTGTTCCGGATGCGTTCGTGATCGAGCTCTACAACCCGACCGAAGTCGAGATTGCGCTGCTGCTCTCCTTCTCGATCGACCGCACTCGGGTTCCCGCGGGAACAACGGAGGTTCCGCCGCCGGTCCTCCAGAAACTCAAGGTTCCGCCAGGCTATTTTCGGCACGACGTGCCGGCAGCAGCCTTTCGCTCGCTGATCCAGTCCCGATTGCCGTTCAGCATTGCCCTCACACCCGGAGCCGCGGACGGCGTTCACTTGGTGGCGCTCACGCTCGACTTCTTCAGCTTCCACGAGCAGCAGCCGCGGCAGCCTGGCGCTGCTGCTGCCGATGCGGCTGCGCGCCAGCTTCCGCAGGCGAAGTGCGTGGTCTTCGATCTCGACAACACCCTGTGGGACGGCATCCTGCTGGAAGGAAAGGTGACGCTCCGGCACGAGGTGCTGGAGACGGTGCGGCGGCTGGACGAACGCGGCATTCTGATCTCGGTCGCCAGCAAGAACGCTCCCGAGGACGCGATGGAGCGGCTCCGCGCATTCGGCCTCGAAGACTATCTCCTCTACCCCGCCATTGGCTGGGGCTCGAAATCGGAGTCGGTGCGCCGGATCGCCAAGCAGCTCAACATCGGTATCGATGCCATCATCTTCGTCGATGACAATCCGTTCGAACGCGACGAGGTTTCGAGAAGCCTGCCGGGCGTCGAGACCCTGCCGGATAGCGCGCTCGCCGGCTTGCCCGATCACCCGCGCCTTCGCGGCAGCGACAGCGCCGAGGCAAAGGGGCGGCGCCTCATGTACCAGCAGTCGATCGCAAGGGAGACGGCGTCCGTCGCCTTTGGCGCCGATTATGCAGAGTTCCTCCGCTCCTGCGAAATCGAGGTCGAGATCCGGCCCGACCGGCCCGACGACAAGGATCGCATCGCGGAGCTCGTCCAGCGCACAAACCAGCTGAACTTTTCGGGCCGAAAATATTCAAGGACCGAACTCGACGAGATCCTGTCCGACCAGGCGGTCGAGCGCTACGTCCTCAGCTGCTCGGACCGCTACGGCTCCTATGGCATCGTCGGCTTCTGCCTCGCCTCACGAACCGAGGCGAGACTGCGCATCGAGGATCTGATGCTGTCGTGCCGCGTCCAGGGCAAGTATATCGAGAAGGCGCTGCTTCATCACCTCTGCGGCGCCCCCGGCTGGGCCGGCGATGCCGTTGAGATCAACTTCGTGCCGACGGAGCGCAACGCGGCCGCACGCGCCGTGCTCGAAGAGTTGGGCTTCCCGACCGGCGGCAGCGGCCCCTTGCGACGGAACGCCTCACCGGGCGAGTTCCACCCGGACTTCATTCGCATCACCAGCACCT
>JALYNE010000478.1 GCA_030773375.1 Pseudomonadota bacterium | reverse complement strand
CGCGGCGCCTACGGCAAGCCGTGGCTGCTCGGGCAGGTCATGCACTGGCTCAGAACCGGGGAGCGCCTGCCAGAGCCGGCTTTGGACGAGCAGTTTGCGGTGATCATCGAACAATATGATGCAATGCTCGATCACTACGGACCGGTCATCGGCGCCAATTGCGCGCGCAAGCATATCGGCTGGTATACGCGCGGCCTACACGGCTCGGCCGAGTTCCGGAACGCCTTCAACAAGGAGGCAGATCCCAAACGCGCGAAGAACATGCTCTACGATTTCTACGCCCCGTGGCTAAGCAAGGCGGCGGCCTGAGGGCTTGCGAGCCGGAAGAGCACACCGGAGCCTCCGGAATGAGCGAACGAGCACAAGATACTGTGTTCTTTATGCCACAATCTTGTGTTAGGCGGAGCCGTGAACGCCGAAGCGCCGATCATTGCTGAACTGAACCCCCGTTGGCGCCGCAAGCTTTCGGTCTTGCTGCGCCGCACCCGGATCGTGCCTTTCGTCGAGATCGCGTCGCTCGCCACGCTCGTCGTGATGGCGGCGCTCAGCTACTTCATCATCACAGGCAAGGGCGCGCCGCAATCGATGCTGACGCCAGAGATGGTCGCGGTGCTGCTGGTTGCAAACCTTGTTCCGGCCACGGCGCTGATGGTTCTCATTGCCCGCCGGGTGGCGATGCGCCGCGCGGCACGATCTCCGATCGGCGGCCGCGGGCGGCTTCACGTGCGCTTGGTGGCGCTGTTCTCGGCGATCGCCACTGTTCCGACGCTGATGGTGGTGGTGTTCGCGTCCGTCCTTTTCCAGATCGGCACCGAATTCTGGTATTCCGAGAAGGCGCGGACGGTGCTCGAAAATGCCGACCGCGTCTCCCGGGTATACGCGGACGAGAACAAGGACCGCATTGGCCGCGACATCGAGGCGATGGGGCTCGATGTGGTTGGAAGCATCAACGACTACGGAATTGACGCACCGGAGTTCCGCGATGCGCTCCTTCTGCAAACCGTTTATCGCGATCTGACCGAGGCCGCCATCGTCACGCTTAGCCGCAAGGGGGACGTGCAGCTCAGGGCCGGCGTCAATCTCGACGCCAGGCCACTTGAAAAACGATCCCCGCCATCGCTGCTTCGAGCGCTGAGCGGGCAGGATCCTCATGTCGAGAATGCTGGCGACCGGGTGGAGGCCCTGATCCGGCTCGATCCGACCGAGGACGTCTATCTCTACGCCTCGCGCAAGGTGAACCCGGCGGCCATTCAGCAGATCGAAGAAGCGCGCACCGCCGCGAGCGATTACCAGAAGGTACTTTCGCGCTCGCGAACGCTCCAGTTCCGGTTCAACGCGGCTTTGCTGCTTGTCTCGCTGTTGATCGTCGGCTTCTCGATCTGGATCGCGCTGGCTCTTGCCGACCGACTCGTGCGCCCTGTCGGCCAGCTCGTCGATGCAGCCCGGCGAGTGACCGCCGGCGATCTTTCCGCGCGTGTGCCGTCTTCGCGCGTGCAGGACGAGGTGGCGACGCTCGGCAACGCCTTCAACCGCATGACCCGCCGGCTCGAAGAGCAAACGAGGGCGCTGGTCGGCGCGAATAACCAGTTGGAGAGCCGCCGCGCTTTCATCGAGGCGGTGCTTTCAGGCGTGACGGCCGGCATTATCTCGGTCGATCGCGACCGCAAGGTCCGTCTGATTAACAGCTCGGCGGAAGGCCTGCTCAAGACCAGCAACAAGGATGCGGTGGGACGGGAGCTTGTCGTGTTCGCGCCCGAGCTCGACAGGCAGCTCGACGCCGAAGCGCGCGAGGATATCATTCAGTTCGCATCGGGCGGTGAGCCGCGCACGCTGGCAGTGAAACGCGTCATGGTTGAAGGGGGCTACGTTCTCACCTTCGACGACATCACCGATCAGTTGCTCGACCAGCGCCGGGCCGCTTGGTCCGACGTCGCCAGGCGGATCGCGCACGAGATCAGGAACCCGCTGACACCCATTCAGCTTGCCGCAGAGCGGCTGCAACGGCGATACGGCCGAGAAATCACCTCCGACCAAGCGACATTCGAGCGGCTGACGGGAACGATTGTCCGGCAGGTCGGTGATCTGAGGCGGATGGTCGATGAATTCTCTTCCTTCGCCCGCATGCCCAAGCCGCTGTTCCGCCAGGAGGCTGTCAACGACATCGCGCGCCAGGCACTGTTCCTGCACGAGGTGGCACACCCGGACATCCGCTTCACGCTGGATGCGCCGGAGCCGTCGCCGACTTTGGTATGCGATCGCCGCCAGCTCGGGCAGGCGCTTACCAACATCGTCAAGAACGCGGTTGAAGCGATCCAGCAGAAGAGGGAAGGGAGCCCCGGCGGCGAGGAGCGCGTCAGCATCGCCGTGCGCGAGCGCGGGAGCCACGTCTGCATCGAGATCAGCGATACCGGCATTGGTCTGCCGGCCGAGCGCGGCAGGCTCACCGAACCTTATATGACCACCCGCGCCAAAGGCACTGGCCTCGGCCTCGCCATCGTCAAAAAGATCGTGGAAGAACATTTCGGAAGCATCGAATTCGACGACGCGCCGGGTGGAGGGACGCTGGTGCGGCTGGCGTTCGATGCCGAGTCTCTGGGACGGCTCGATCGGA
>JALYNE010000477.1 GCA_030773375.1 Pseudomonadota bacterium | reverse complement strand
GCCGGCGCAGACCTCGCCCGCCGGCCCTGCGCCGACGACGATGGCGTCGAAGTCCGTGCTCACGACGACGCCTTCCGCGCGGCGTCGAGGTGCGACGCCGAGATGATCAGGCCGATGTGGCTGTAGGACCTCCGACGTCTACGGCATCGAGCTTCAAAATCTCTCTTATCGGGCGTCCCGATGGAGCGACGTCCGCGACGCTGGCCCTCGGCGTCGGCGCCGCCGCAAGCGTCGCCGCCGCGGTTCTGCTCTCCCGGCGCGTCGGCGAACGAACCACCGGCTATCGAGCGCTGGCGCTCGGACCGGGCGAGCCTACGCCGCGGCTGGAAGCTCTCTAAGTGCCGGTATCTGGCGATCCCATCTCAGGCGATATAGCGCCGCGGGCCCGATCGACTCACCGCAAGCCCGCCTCGCAGTGTTTAGCGCCTGCAGCGACGGAACCGCCCAGCCTGGGAACTCTTCACCCACAATTATGCTCTTCAACGCCGTCCGATAAGGGATAAAAACAGGATTAGGATCATCTCGCCGCAACATCACCCAGCGATATTCCCGTTCACCCTCCCAATCATCGAGCTTCGCGAACAGCAGTTCTCCCCAAAGCGCATCTCGATGCTTCACTAGGAATTCGTAGGCATCATCACCACGCGGCCCACCAGTCCATGGATCGGTGGCGACCGACGCAAGTGGAGCGGTCAATGCTTCTCGGTCCGGTCCAGTCCGACGGTAGACCACCTTGTCGTGCCGGTAGGCACCTGCCGGAACTGCCGAAGTCAGCGAATGATCTCCGTTTGCTTCACGTTCTAGCGTGGCGAGCAGCTCACCTCGGTGGAAGCACAGGCACACACCACGATGGTCGTCCCCATACTGTTCCCACATGCGGGGACGCGCGTAGCCAAAGCTGAATAGTCGCTCCACGTCGTGCTCGAACGGTGCGTCCTGCGTCAGACACAAGACTTTGACGTGATGCGCATAGGTATTCTGCCACACTCGAGGAACCAACATGATGAGCTCCCAAGCCGCCCGTTTCATGTGCTTCGTCACCATCCCGACATGCATTCGGAACGACTCTTCATCGATCTGGCCGCCAGGACGCGCGGCAGCACGCTCGCGGGCTTCAACCTGAGCGTACATCTCCCGAAATTTCGCTTCTGGCGGTGGGCTTATCTCGATGTGTTTTTTTACTTCTAGTGGATCCCGCACTGAGGCGTAAGGACTGAGCTTTATCGTGCCGTTGGGGAGCACGTATTGGAGCAGCGTCTCCATCGTCGTGTAGTGATAGAGATAGCCACCTGGAGCGAACGGGTGCTGTCGTCCTTCGTCAGTCAACACATCGCCCCTAGCGGCAGACGTGGAGAGCTTGCGTCGGCGATCTCGGGCCACATCGTTGGCTTGTCGCTGAACGGGACCGCATGGGAAGCATCCTCGATCGTAATGCGTCACGCGCCTAGGTGCGCGTCAGAACCTGATAACTGCGCGGGACTCCATGGCGTCGCACAAACCACCATTTGTGCGACGGGTATCGGGTCGCAAAGGCCCTACGAGGGAATGCGGCTTGTGCGTCGCAAAACCCATGACAAAAACAACGTCGCAACAGATCGACTGCGACGGGTTCTGCGATACGGTCCGGGTCATGGCGGAATCCATCGGTTACGCGCGTGTCTCGACCGCTGACCAGAACCCGGAGCTGCAGCTCGACGCTTTGCGCGACGCCGGCTGCGACCGGATCTTCACCGACCATGCGAGCGGCGCGAAGACGTCACGGCCTGAGCTCGATCGAGCGCTTGACCGGCTCCGCGCGGGCGACACGCTGGTGGTGTGGAAGCTCGACCGTCTTGGTCGGTCGCTGCCGCACCTGGTCGAGACGATCAAGGATTTCTCAGACCGCGACGTCGGCTTTCGCAGCTTGCAAGATCCCGTCGACACCACCACTTCGGGCGGCCGACTGGTCTTCCACATCTTCGCCGCGCTCGCCGAGTTTGAGCGCGACTTGATTCGCGAGCGCACGAACGCCGGGTTGGCGGCCGCTCGAGCGCGCGGGCGGGTCGGCGGTCGCAAGCGGGCCCTCACTCCGGCGCAAGTCACGATGGCCCGCGAACTCCTCACCGACCCAAAGCACGACGTGGCGAACGTCGCAGCGAGCTTCAAAGTCAGCCGCGCCACGCTCTACCGGGCGCTGCGGACCCAGCAGCCATGACGAACCTGCCGGTGCTCTACGACCACCGGGAAACCAAGTCCGGCATCCCCGAAGCGCTTACCGCGGCAGGTGTGCCCATGTCGGCGGAACAGCTGCCGGCCGGCGACTATTTGCTTTCGGACCGTCTGGCAGTGGAACGCAAAACGGGCGCCCGACTTGGCGGCGTCAATCAAGGACCGCCGCGTGTTCGACCAAATCGACCGCCTCACCGACGCGTATCCCGCTGTCGTGTTGATCGTCGAAGGGCTGCGCCGGACCCGGTTCACCGGACACTTGGTTGGTGAACGGGGTGATCGTGCCGGGGCGGTCTGACGGAGCGTGTCGCGGGCCTGTCGCGGGGTGCGGTACCCGTGGCGTTCGAGCAGCCAGTGCTCGCGGTAGTCGTGAGCGAACTGGCGGATGCGGGCGCGGAGCTCGTCGAGGGTGTCGAAGCGC
>JALYNE010000476.1 GCA_030773375.1 Pseudomonadota bacterium | reverse complement strand
CTGCGGGATCTGCGCACCGGGCAAACGCGCCCGCTCACCGAAAGCTGGGACCGGTCGGTCGGATCGATCGCGTGGGCCGCTGACGGCCGGAGCCTATTCGTTACTGCCCAGGAGGTGCTGGACCACCCGCTTTTCCGCGTCGATGCGCGGAGCGGGAAGGTAACGCGACTCACCCGCGAGGGAACGGTGAACAATGTGACGCCGATCCGCGGTGGCGGCGTTCTCTATACGCTGAGCAGCATCAAGGCGCCCGACGACCTTTATCGGCTCGGCCGCCGCGGCGGGGCGGAGCGTTTGACGGCCGTCAATGCTGACAAGCTGGCGGAGCTCGATCCGGTCTCGGTTGAGCGGTTCAGCTTTCCCGGTGCGGCCGGCGACAGGGTCTGGGGCCAGATCGTGAAGCCTGGGAATGCGAAGGGGCCGCTCCCGGTCGCTTATCTGATCCACGGCGGGCCGCAGGGCTCCTTCGGCAACAGCTGGTCCTATCGGTGGAACCCCCGTATGTTCGCTGCTCCGGGCTACGCGGCGGTATCGGTCGATTTCCACGGGTCGACGGGGTACGGGCAGGCGTTCACCGACGCAATCCAGCGCAACTGGGGCGGGGCTCCGCTGGAGGATCTGAGGCTTGGTCTCGCCGCCGCGGCGCGCGCCGACCGGCAGGTCGACGCAAACAATGCCTGCGCGCTTGGCGGCAGCTATGGCGGCTACATGGTGAATTGGATCGCCGGCAACTTGCCCGAAGGGTTCAAGTGCCTGGTCAGCCACGCGGGTGTCTTCGACACCCGTGCGCTCGCTTACGAGACCGAGGAGCTCTGGTTCAGCGAGTGGGATTTTGGCGGGCCCTATTTCGAACCAGCAGCGGCGGAGGTGATCGAGCGGTGGAACCCCGTCCACCACGTCGCCAAGTGGGGAACGCCGATGCTCGTGCTCCACGGCGAGCGCGATTTCCGCATTCCCTACAGCCAGTCGCTCGCGATGTTCAACGCGCTCCAGCGGCGGGATATTCCTTCGCGCCTCGTCATGTTCCCGGACGAGAATCACTGGATATTGAAGCCGCAGAACAACATCCAGTGGTATCGCGAAGTGCACGGCTGGCTCGACCGTTGGCTGAAAGGGGCTGGCGGAGAAGCAGCGCCCCGCTAATAGCGCGGAGCTATGAGCGAACTGGCCAAGACCTTCGACCCGGCGGCGATTGAAGCCCGCTGGTACCGTCATTGGGAGGAAAGGGGGCTGTTCCGCCCGGAGCGGCCGGACGCGCAGCCATTCACCATCGTTATCCCGCCCCCCAATGTCACCGGGTCGCTCCACATCGGGCACGCGCTCGACAACACGCTCCAGGACATCCTCGTCCGCCATGCCCGACTGCAGGGCAGGGATGCACTTTGGGTGGTCGGCACGGACCATGCCGGCATCGCCACGCAAATGGTGGTCGAGCGCAACCTGGAGGCGGAGGGGATCCGGCGCGCCGATCTCGGACGCGAGGCGTTCGTCGAGCGGGTCTGGGAGTGGAAAGCGGAATCCGGCGGTCAGATCACGCGCCAGCTCCGCCGTCTCGGCGCTTCTTGCGACTGGGCGAATGAGCGCTTCACCATGGATCCGGGCTTCTCGGCCGCGGTGATCAAGGTGTTCGTGCAGCTTTATCGAGAAGGTCTGCTTTACCGCGACAAGAGGCTCGTCAATTGGGATCCGAGGTTCAGGACCGCGATCTCGGATCTCGAAGTTGAAACGCGCGAAGTCCAAGGCAAATTCTGGCACCTCAAATATCCGTTCGAAGACGGCAGCGGCTTCATCCATGTCGCGACGACGCGCCCAGAAACGATGCTGGCGGATATGGCCGTCGCCGTTCACCCAGGGGATGAACGCTACGCCGCGCTGATCGGAAGGAAGCTTCGCTTGCCGATTACGGGCAGGCTCGTGCCGATCATCGCCGACGAACATGCCGATCCGGAGCTCGGCTCGGGCTGCGTCAAGATCACTCCGGGCCATGACTTCAACGACTTCGAGGTGGGCAGGCGCGCGGGCATCAGGGCGGCAGAGATGCTGAACATGCTGGATGCCGATGCCCGGGTGGTCCAGACGGCGGACGGGCTCATCCCGGGCGAATTGATCGGACTCGACCGCTTCGAGGCGCGGCGGCGCATCGTCGAGATGCTGGAAGCGGACGGCTTTCTCGACCGTGTCGAGGACCGCACCATCCAGACGCCGTATGGCGATCGGTCGGGAGTCGTGATCGAGCCGTGGCTTACCGATCAATGGTATGTGGATGCAGCAACGCTCGCAAAGCCGGCGATCGAAGCGGTGCGCACTGGCGGGATCCGTGTGGTACCCAGGAGCTGGGAGAAGACGTGGTTCAACTGGCTCGAAAGCATCCAGCCTTGGTGCGTCTCACGTCAGCTCTGGTGGGGTCACCAGATCCCAGCCTGGTATGACGGCAACGGCAACGTCTTCGCGGCGGAAAGCGAGGCCGAAGCGAAAGCGCAGGCAGGCGAAGGTGCCGAGCTTCGCCGCGACAGCGACGTGCTCGATACCTGGTTTTCCTCAGCGCTGTGGCCGTTCGGCACGCTCGGCTGGCCGCAGGAAACCGAGCTCCTTCGGCGTCATTATCCCAACGACGTCCTCATTTCCGGCTTCGAC
>JALYNE010000475.1 GCA_030773375.1 Pseudomonadota bacterium | reverse complement strand
GGCGATTGCCCGGATTGGGAGCGCTGTTCGGCGGGCGCTGTCCCCCGCCACGGCCGCGCCGGCGGCCGTTCTGACGATTGTTGATCAAACCTTGGTCCTCGTCACAGGTGGTCTTATCTAGCCCACTCCATCGGCCAGGCCCGTCCTGGCCGCTAATTTGCACGACACCTTAGGCAGGGTGCCGCAAAGCGGCTCCCGCCTCCTCACGCTACGATCGTCCGAGGACGCCAAAGCAATCGGGGGTCGGCGACGGTGAGCCTCAAAGCATGTAGCGCTGTGTCAGGCCCCGTCCCTGTGACGGTATGTAGCTATTCGGGCGCAGAAAACCAAGCGGAAAAGATGATGAACTGGATCAGTGCCGCAGGACGAGACATCGCGGAATCCCGGCAAGATCGTTACGGGCCGAAACCGTGAGCCCGTGATGCTTGAAGAGCGCGCTCACCGCTGCGGCCTGGCCGGCCCCGATCTCGATGCAAGCGATGCCGGCCCGCGCCAGAATGCGCGGGATCTGGGGCGCGAGGCGCTCATAATCCGCCATCCCGGCAGGGCCGGCGAAAAGCGCGTCGTGCGGCTCCCACTCGGCTACGTCGCGAGCGAGGGGCGCGTCTTGTTCGACATAAGGCGGGTTGCAGAGGACGAGGTCGAACCTTTCCTCAACGCCTTCCGCCCAGTTCCCGAACCTGAACGCGCAGCGCCCCGACGCACCAAGCCGCGCGGCATTTACGCGCGCAATCGTCAGTGCCCGCTCGGACCGGTCGATACCAAGGCCCGAAGCATCCCGCCACTGGTCGAGGGCGGCCAGCAACAGGGTTCCGGGCCCCGTGCCGAGGTCGAGGACCCGCTTCGGCCCGCTTTCTCCAAAATGGTTCACCGCGGCTTCGATCAGCGTTTCGCTGTCGGGCCGCGGGATGAGCACGCCGGGGCCGACCTCCAGCTCAATCGTCCAGAAGCCGCGGCGGCCGGTGATGTAAGCGACCGGCTCTCCCCGTTCGCGCCTCTCAACGAGCGCTTCGAAAGCTCCGGGTGCCTCACCGCCGAGCCCGGACAGGAGCAGCGCCTCCCGTGTCACGCCAAGGGCGTGCGCCATGAGAAGTTCGGCATCCAGGCGCGGGGTATCAC
Source organism: Pseudomonadota bacterium (assembly GCA_030773375.1). GTDB lineage: Bacteria > Pseudomonadota > Alphaproteobacteria > Sphingomonadales > Sphingomonadaceae > Allosphingosinicella. The sequence goes on along the minus strand of JALYNE010000475.1, from coordinate 1,528 downwards.
TCGATCCATCCAGCCGCCGGGCCGCATCGGCGAGGGCAGCGCGAATGCTCACCGGGGATACCCTTAGGGGTGAGGAATCACTGCTCATCCAGGCTGGCGAGGCGCTCGGCTTCGTCTTCAGCGATGAGCGCGGAGATAAGATCCTGAAGGCCGGGGCCGGCGAGAATCTCGTCGAGACGATGCAAGGTGAGGTTGATGCGGTGGTCGGTAACCCTGCCTTGGGGGAAGTTGTAAGTCCGGATCCGCTCCGAACGATCGCCCGAGCCCACCATCGACTTTCGCGCCCCCGCTCGTTCGTTCGCCAGACGCTCGCGCTCCATCTCGTATAGACGCGTGCGCAGAACCTTCAAAGCCTTGGCCTTGTTCTTGTGCTGGGACTTTTCATCCTGCTGGATCACCACGAGCCCGGTCGGAAGGTGGGTGATGCGCACCGCGCTGTCGGTCGTGTTCACCGACTGTCCGCCCGGGCCCGAGGAGCGGTAGACGTCGATCCTTAGATCCTTGTCGTCGATGTGGATGTCCACGTCTTCCGCCTCGGGCAAAACCGCAACCGTGGCTGCAGAGGTGTGAATGCGCCCGCCGCTTTCGGTGGCGGGCACGCGCTGGACGCGGTGGACGCCGCTTTCGAACTTCAACTTGGCGAAGACGCCCTGCCCCGTGACGGACGCTACGACTTCCTTGAAGCCGCCGACGTCGGACGCGCTTGCGGAGATCACCTCGACGCGCCAACCCTGAGTCTCGGCAAAGCGCTGGTACATGCGGAACAGGTCGCCGGCGAAAAGCGCCGCTTCGTCGCCGCCCGTGCCGGCGCGGATCTCCAGCATGGCCGGCCGCTCATCAGCGGCGTCGCGGGGCAAGAGCTTCAGCGCCAGCGCGCGCTCCGCATCCGGAAGCTTCCGGCGGATCTCATCGGCTTCGTCGGCGGCAAGCTCCTTTATCTCGGGTTCACCGCCCGAGTCTTCGATCATTTCCTGGAGAAGATCGAGCTCCGCCCGAAGCCGGCGCACCTCGCGCGCGGCCGCCGCCACAGGTTCGATCTCGGCATAATCTTTGGAAAGGCGGATAAAGGCGTCGGCCGCGAGGTTGGGCGCGGACATTGCGTTCTGGAGCTCATCGCGCCGGGCCTCGATCGCGGCGATCCGTTCGGCGGAGATGACCGTCATAGCGCCTCAGCGGAGTGGTCGCTACTCGAGGAGGCACTTGCGGCGGGATCGGCACGCTGCGCGGTGACTTCCGAGCTTGCTCGCCGCGGAGTGCTGGCTGCGAGCCTTTGGGCAAGCCCTTCCAGGGCGATCGCCTCCTGCGCGCCACTCGTGAGATCCTTCAGCGCGACCTCGCCCCGTTCCAGCTCATCGTCCCCGAGGATTATCGCGTAGCGAGCCCCGCTCGAGTCCGCCTTTTGCATTCGCTTCTTCATATTGCCGCGAAAGGCCATGTCGCTGGCGATGCCCGCGCGCCGGAGATCGGCAAGGATGCGCAAGGCCGCCGCTTCCGCTGCCGCCCCGAGCGGCACCAGCGCAACCTGGAT
>JALYNE010000474.1 GCA_030773375.1 Pseudomonadota bacterium | reverse complement strand
AACGTGACGCTGGTCGAACCCGGCCGCTGGCGGACAAGGATGATGCCGGCGACTTCGACCTTGCGACCGTCCTTTATTCCGGCAAGGTCAGTGCAGCGTATCGCACCGCGCCGGTCGAGCTCGGGCCGGAGGAAAGCGAGCGGATGCGCCCGGAGCGAAAGCTGCAGCGCGCGGTAATCCTCCACCACCTCGCGTCCCTCCGTCATCGGCGTCAGCGCAACCTTTGGCTCCACGATCTCCGCTTCGCGCGCATCGGCGGCGGCAAAGAGCGGCAGCGGTGCAGCCCCAAGCCCCCGCAGCTGCCAGAGCGCCTGGCGGCGATCGAGCCCGAGCGAAGCAAATGCGTCGCCCTCGGCAAGCTTCTCCAAAGCTGCGATCGGCACGCCCGAGCGGCGCCACACCTCCTCGACCGTAGCGAACGGCGCCTCCCCTCGCGCCGCAATGATCTGCGCGGCATGAACATTGGACAGTCCCCGCACCATCCTGAGGCCAAGACGGAGCGGGATGAGCCTCTCTTGGTTCAAGGCAGAGAGACTGTCCTCCCGCTCCAGCGTGCAATCCCACCGGCTCCGGTTGATACAGACGGCGCGTACTTCGACGCCGTGCTCGCGCGCGTCGCGCACGATCTGTGCCGGCGCATAGAAGCCCATCGGCTGCGCGTTGAGCAAAGCGGCGCAGAAGATGTCCGGATGGTGGCACTTCATCCAGGATGAAGCATAAGCGATTTTCGCAAAGCTCGCCGCGTGGCTTTCCGGAAAGCCGTAGCTGCCGAAGCCCTCGATCTGCTTGAACGTCCGTGTTGCGAATTCTTCCGAATAGCCGTTGGCGATCATTCCTTTGACGAGCTTGTCCTGAAAGGCGCTGACCCCGCCGGTGAATTTGAAGGTCGCCATCGATCGCCGAAGCGCGTCCGCTTCGCCGGGGGTGAAGCCAGCGCCGACAATCGCGACCTTCATCGCCTGCTCCTGAAAGAGCGGCACGCCGAGCGTGCGCCAGAGAACCTTCTTCAGCGCTTCAGACGGGAACTCGACCTTTTCCTTGCCCTCCCGGCGACGCAAGTAAGGATGGACCATATCTCCCTGGATCGGGCCGGGGCGAACGATCGCCACCTCGATGACGAGGTCGTAAAATTCACGCGGTTTCATTCGCGGAAGCATGCTCATCTGGGCGCGGCTTTCGATCTGGAACACGCCCAAAGTGTCGGCGCGCTGGATCATTTCGAAGACCTTGGCATCGTCGTCCTGAAGATCGCCAAGACCCATATCCACGCCCTTGTGGTCGCGCAGGAGATCGAAAGCGCGGCGCATGCAGCCGAGCATGCCGAGGCCGAGCACGTCGACCTTCATGAAGCCGAGTTCCTCGATATCGTCCTTTTCCCATTCGATGACCCGGCGATCGGCCATCGCCGCAGGCTCGATCGGGACAAGGTCGTCCAAACGATCCCGGGTGAGAACGAAACCACCCGGATGCTGGCTGAGATGGCGCGGCGTTCCGATCAGCTGCCGCGCAAGCTCGAGCGTCAAGGAAAGGCGAGGGTCTTGCCGATCAAGGTTGAGCTCTTCGACATGACGATCGGATACGCCTTCGTTGGACCAGCCCCAGACCTGGCCGGCAAGCGCGGCAGTGAGATCCTCGGGCAAGCCCAGCGCCTTGCCGACCTCGCGAACGGCACCGCGGGCGCGGTAGCGGCTGACGACTGCCGTCAGCGCGGCGCGGTCCTTGCCGTAGGTCTGATATATCCACTGGATCACTTCCTCGCGCCGCTCATGCTCGAAATCGACGTCGATGTCGGGCGGCTCCTTGCGTTCGGGCGAGATGAAGCGCTCGAACAGAAGCTCGTGCGCCACCGGATCGATCGAAGTGATGCCGAGGATATAGCAAATCACCGAATTGGCCGCCGAGCCACGCCCCTGGCAGAGGATGCCTTGGCTGCGCGCAAAAGCGACGATCGCATTGACGGTGAGGAAATAAGGCGCGTAGCCGAGCTCGGCGACCAGGTTCAGCTCGTGGGCGAGAAGCTTCGAATAAGCTTCCGGCACGCTTCCTTGGAATTTGCTGGCGAGCGCCTGCCGCGTCAGAAGCTCGAGAGCCTGCTGCGGATTCAAACCGGAAATGACGATCTCGTCAGGATATTGATAGCTCAATTCGCGAAGCGAAAAAGCGCAGCGCTCGGCGATATCGGCGGTAGCACGGATCGCATCCGGATAGGCGGCGAAGCGGCGCTCCATCTCCCCCGGGCCCTTCAGATGGCGATCGGCATGGCGTTCGCGCCGGAAACCCAGCTCGTCGATCGTGCACTTGTTGCGGATGGCCGTTACCACATCCTGGAGCATGCGGCGGTCGGGCGAATGGTAGAGCACGTCGCCGGTCGCGAGACTGCGCACGCCATGCGCGCGCGCCATGCTGTCGAGGTTGTGGAGCCGCATCGCATCGCCTGGGCGACGGCGGTGGGTGAGCGCTAAAAAAGCTCTGCCGCCGAAGATGTCGGCAAGCTGGCCGAGGCCAGCAGCCCCCTCCTTGTCCGGTACGAGGGCCGCCACGAAGCCTTTTGCATGCGCGGCGACATCCTCCCAATGGAGGAAGCATTGGCCCTTCTCGCCCCGCTGCGCATCGGCACGACTTTTGCCGAGGGTGAGGAGCCGCGTCA
>JALYNE010000473.1 GCA_030773375.1 Pseudomonadota bacterium | reverse complement strand
AGCCCGATGCCCAGAACATAGGCTGCAATGCTCACGTCCAGGCTCGCCAGCGACAAGCGCCATTGGCAGACGCCAAGCTGGTGCCTCAGCCAACCCAAGCCCGGCGAGAAAACGCGGCTCAACAGAATATCATCCAGATTACCCATGGCTTTAGCTTAGCGGAGAAGTGGTTAACGATCCGGTTTCGCACCGGGCTCGCGCATGTTTTTTGGCGGGTGTTGCAATGCAGCAATAGCTCTCGAGGCGTGCAACAAGTCCGTATGCGCCGAGCTGCCACTTCGATCGGTTACTCCCATCGCGAGGCCGCACACGTGCGGCTGAACCGATGAGGAACCCCGCAGCCTTCCGATGCTTCTAGAGCTTCAAGGCCGATGGCCTCCCCAAGCTCGGCAGAAGAGATCTCAATGCGCACGATCCCCGCGACGTTCGACACGAAAGAGGAAGCAGAGACGGCCATTCGCCGCCTCGAAGCGATCGGCGTGGCTCCCGACCGGATCCTCTTGAAGGAACTGGAAGACTCAGGTGGTGCGTCGCAGCCGGACCCCGCTCAAAAAGCGCTCGGCCGACCGGCTGCGACGCGTGCTTTCTTCGTGACCGCCAAGGTAAGTCCAGAGCAGATCGGCGCCGCCACCGAGATACTGAAGGGATCGCGGACCGAGGACAAGGCGTCGGCGCTACCGCCCGATCCCGGCGCCGGCAGCTCTGCGTCTCCCGCTTCGCCCCCACTAGCCACGCCCGGTGAGAGCGCGGGTGCTCGTAATGGAACAGCAGCGAAAATCGCGAGCGGCGAGATCCATCAAACCGGGACGGGATCCACGCCTGCAGGCCAGCCGCTACCAGCCGACACGTCAGGACGGAGGCCCCATGAGGCCCTTGGCGGCCCCGCTCCGCAGCCTCAGCCGCGGCGCTCGGACCGGTCCAAAGCCGACTGGCGCCGATGGGCGCAATACGGGATCATCTACTGCCTGTTGATGGTCGCCGCATTCACCGGGGGCTGGTTGCTCGGATCGGTCTTCTGAAGCCGCCTTAAGGTGGGAAGGTGTAAGCCTTTACCGTCGGAACCTCGTGAGGTTTTCGCTGCGAAGCTGGCTTACGGCTTGGGAGCCTGCCCCGGTTCCTCGGGGCTTCCGGGCCGGCGATCCCCTGCACGGAAGCTGCTGAAGGCGCTTGGTCCGTCGGCCTGAAACTGCTCGGTCTCCACGACCGTCCGGCGAACCGTCTCATTGATCTCCTGGAGCCGATGCTCCACATTCTTGCTCACGACCAGTTCTTCACGAACGAATGCTTCCTTGGAGACGACTGCCTCCTCGCGCATCTGAGTGACTTCGAAAACGCGCTCCTGCAGCAATCCGCCTTCGGCCAGTTCCTCGTCCGTCAGGCGGCGCCCCACCGGCCGGCGCTCGAGCCTGATCTCCTCCTCCAAAAGCTCCACGCGCTCCTGCACCGGAACTTCGGTGGTGAAGGAATGGACCCGCGCCCCTCCTCGCAAAACCTCGCGCTTCCCGATCCGGAGCTCTTCCTCGACCATTGGTATGCGCTCTTCCACCGGGACATCGGTGCTGGACGTCGCGGGTGATGGGTCGTCACCACCGACGGTCTGTGGCTCGCTCGCCTCCCTCATGCTCTCCAGGATGCGAAGCACAGCCTCCGCACCGGCGTCGCTGCTGGCCTGCGCGATCAGGAGAAAACCGCCCCGTTGCAACAAAGCCTCGGAGGCGGAGCGCTCCTCGGGCGTGAGCTCCAGGCTGTCGAGCGCCAGCGTTCCAGAAAGGCCGCTGGTCAGCACGGCGGAGTCGAGCAGAGCGACCTCCGATCCGATGACCGAGAGAGCATGCTCGGCTTCGGCCTCGCTAGTGAAACGAGCGGCTACGGTTCTGCGCATCAGAGCTTGTCCTCCATCCCGCCAGCGGGTGCCGGCTCGCCGTCGCGCTCGATCGCTACTTGCTCCGACCGCAACCTCACGGGGATCTCCTCGGTCGTGGTTGCGGTTTTCCGCCGGACATGGATCTCCTCGACAAGCACCAGCCGCTTCTCGACCACCACCACCTCCTCGACGACGGGTATGATCGTGGTATTGCCTTCGAGGCGCACGCCCGGAAGTTCTGAAACCGTGACGTTCTTCGCCACGCGCTCGACTTCCACTTCGTCGTGCGCGAGTTCCACCGGCACCCGCTCCTCGCGCTCACCCACCGAAATACGGACCCGGACCCGTCCCGATTCCACCTGCCGCTTCTCGATGGACAGGCGCTCTTCGACGAGCGGGATCGCTGCCACTTCCTCCTGCTTGCCCATGCTTTTCGTGTTCCAACTGTTCCGGCGGACCGGCAGCTAACCTTTAGGCAGCCTCACCCGTTCCATCAGGTTCGCCCGTCTGCGCCAGGCGGCTGGAACGCCGAAGACCTACCCCCAACGAGCGCTAGCCCTTCCGAACTGCTTCTTTTTGATCGGATCTGGGCGGCTTATGCCTATTGTGGCTTCTCCTTGGCTCGCCGGTCTGTTCAAATGCATTCCAGCAATGACGAAAGTCCTGCCAAACTTGTCCAGCCGCACAGCGAGCGACGATCATCCCGCCCGGCGAGGTCCGGCGCGCAAGTGCCTTGAGCCGTGGAAATGACAGACGGGCGGTTGGCAATGCCGACGCCTCTTAGTGCGGGCCTC
>JALYNE010000472.1 GCA_030773375.1 Pseudomonadota bacterium | reverse complement strand
AGACGCGCGGCGATCTCGATCAGCATCGCGATCCCACTCGCATTATCGACGGCTCCGTTACAGATGCGGTCGACACCGTCGGGACGGCAAATCCCGAGATGGTCCCAGTGCCCGAGATAGAGAACGCTCTCGCCGCTCTTGCCGCTGCCGCGAATCCGGGCGAGGACATTATAGGAGGTGTAGCTCCGCACCTCGGTGGACACGTCAAAGGATGCGCGCGCGTCCAACGGGACGGCGCCGAACGTCGTGCTGGCCGCCGAGCGCACCAGCTCGTCCAGACTGCCCCCCGCCTGAGCAACCAGTCTGGCAGCGACGCCGAAAGGCACCGCGCCCTGGACGGCAGCGACCTCCTCCATCTGAAGCCGCGTGCGCGGATTGGAAAATCCCGCCCGAACTGCGGCCCAGGGCACGTCATCATCATGGATGAGGATGATTGCACTTGCTCCGGCGGCCACCACCGCGCCGGTTCGCTCGGACAGGTCCGGAAAGCCATCCGGCGCTTCGCCAAGCATCAAAACGGCTGCGCCTTTCAGGCTGGCGCCGCGAAGCTGATCGATGTTCCTGCCGGCGATGACCGCGCCATGGCCGACAAAGACGACGGGTGCCTCGTGCACCCGCTCGACCCGCTGGCGCCCGACGAGGATCAGGTCCCGCTGGCGCACTTCCGTCTGCTTCCCCCTCACGCTCCAGATGGCGCGGTGAGAAATCGGTCTGCTCTCGACGAGCCCCACCGGCTGGTACCAGCTGCCGCCCTTCGCCCCCGGCTGAAGCCCGAGCCGCTGCAATTGCCCCGCAATATAGGCCACAGTCTTGCTGTCTCCGCGGGTGCCAGGTTGCCGCCCCTCGAAGGCGTCACTCGCAAGCACCTCGATGTGGCGGCGCATATCGCCCGGCGTAACGGGCCGGGATGCGGGTCCAGCATGGGTGATGGCGGGGATGGCGACGAGGAGCAGCCCCGCTGCGAGCCGGAAAGGTGAGTTCATGCAGCCGCTTAGGGCCCGAACCGCTGTACTGGCAAGATCAGGCGAGATCCGCTTGTCCGGAGAGGCACAGGATCGAAAATCCGGTTACCAGCCTGTGGGGAAGTGCTCTAGCGCCGCGCCTTCGCGAGCACCGCCTTCGCCTGCTCGACGTGCATGCTCTCGATCATGCGGCCACCAAACCTTTCAGCGCCGCCCGTCGCGGCTGCGATCAATCGTTCGGCCGCTTCGACATCGCTGTCGCTTGGGCCAAAGATCCGGTTTGCGGTGGCGATCTGGCTCGGGTGGATCAGCGACTTGCCGTCGAACCCGAACGCCCGGCCCTCCTCGCATTGCCTGGCAAGCCCTTCATCTTCCTCGAGGCCGTTATAGACCCCGTCGAATGCCGCGACGCGCGCTGCACGGGCCGCCAGCACGATCCTTTGCAGGCTGTAAGCAAGCCCGGCCCTGTCGCTACCGAGCGCAATCCCGATTTCGGCGGAAAGATCATTGGTTCCCGCGATCAGGCCAGCGGCGTGCCGGGCGATGCTCGGGGCATCGAGCACGCCGGCCGCGGTCTCCACCATGGCGAGCACCGGCTTTGAAAGAAGGCCGGCTGCTTCGGAAGCCTGACGGGCTTCATCGACCTTGGGCAAAATCACGAACTGCGCCTCGCTTTTGCGTAACGCCAGTACATCTTCTTCGTACCAGGGCGTTCCCGGAGCATTCATCCGGATCGCCGCGGCACGACCGACAAAACCCTCAGCCACCGCTTCCACTGCCGCAGCGCGGGCGGTGGCCTTGTCCTCGGGCTTCACGGCATCCTCGCAATCGAGCACGATCATGTCGGCATCGAGGCTTCTCGCCTTCTCGATCGCGCGGGGATTGGATGCGGGGAGGAAGAGCAAGGAGCGGCAGAGGCGGAGGTCGGGGATGTCCATGCTCCCGATACTGCTTGGCAGCGGGGCCGCTTGTCTAGAGCAACCCACCGCAGCCGAGTTTCGCCGTAGACATCGCCAGCAGACGGACGGCCCTCAGCGGCGGCCTGGAACCCGCTCGAGGCAGAGAGCCGGCTGCGGCGCCGATGCGCGTGCTCGGCGCCGACGCAACGGCTAAGCTTCTCCCGTCTCGCCGCCGCCTGAGCCTTCGTCCCGCCCCCGGCGCTGCATCATCACCGCTCCAGCGACAGCGGCGACGCCCACCGCGGCAGCCGCTCCGATTCCAACGCTTTTCCAGTTGAGCGCAGGCTTGTCCGCGATGAACTCGCCGCCTTTTTCCTCCTCGAGCAGAACGGCCGCCTGGCCGTTCGCGGAAAGGCGGACCTTGTCGCCCTCGACCGTAGCGACGAGCCCACCCGCAACGTAATGATGATGGTCCTGATGCGAGCCGCTGTCGGACTTGAGGAGCTTGATGCGGTCGCCCTCCACCTGATCAACCGTGCCGACATGAACGCCGTCGGCACCGATCACTTCCATATGCTCCCTGATCTGGCTGAGATCAGCCATTGCGCATCTCCTGTTGCGGTTGTGACACGCCTGTAACGCTCTGCCTGCTCGATGGATGCACTTCATCGCGGCAGTTCAGCTAGGTCACCGACTCATAAAGCGCATCCAAATTCTGGCTGAGGCGAGTTTGACGAGTGCGAGGTAGTTTTCGGCGTATTTTTCGTATCGGGTGGCGATGGCGCGGAAATGCTTGAGCTTATTGAAGA
>JALYNE010000471.1 GCA_030773375.1 Pseudomonadota bacterium | reverse complement strand
CTCATCTACGCAGGCGCTGGTAGCGACACTCTCACCGGCGGCGGAGGCGCGGACATCTTCCAGTTCCGCGACATCCTCGATTCCACTGTATCGGCTCCCGATCGGGTGATCGACTTTGCCGCCGATCTCGACAAGATCGACCTGTCGTTCATCGATGCCAACAGCGGCCTGGACGGCAATCAGGCTTTTACCTCGATCGGGAACGCTGCCTTCAGCAAGGCTGCCGGCGAACTGCGCTACGCCTTCGACGCTGCAAGCAATCTTTGGAAGGTCGAGGGCGACATCAACGGTGACGGCCTCGCAGACTTCCTGATCAACCTGACCGTCAACGGGCAGAACCCGATCACCGATGGCAGCTTCATCTTCTGAAGCCTGGGCGAAGGCCATGGCGGCAATGTTGTTCAAGCATCCGACGCAATCTGCGTAGCGAGCGGCAACCCGACAGAGAGACCGAATCCCTGAGGCGCGAACATTCTTGTTCAATCTAAGGTACTGTGCAAAACGTGTTTTCTGGATTGGGGGATGGGTAGAATTTTGTTCATTTGGCCGCGGCCGGTCGCAGCGGGACTGGCTAGCATGAGCGCGGTGTGGCCAGAGAAGGTCCAGGCATGCCCCCGGCGCGACCGGGCCACTTCGGCCTCTCGGGCAACTATGTGCTGCCAGGCGCGCGGGTTCGGTCGCGGCATATCAGCTTTTCATTCAGCGCCAGCCTGGGCCCGGCTGGGCCCGCATCGCGCGGCGAGTTTGGAGAAGCTTCGGCTTTGGGGCGAACAGAATGGCTTCATCGGGGGTGTGTAGTTCGTGTCAGAATTAACAGCTGGAGTATATGTGGATGGCATGCTTTTTGGGCAGAAGTGGCTATCCTTACGACTGACGTATAGCTTCCCCGATGTCAGCACGGATTATGGATCCGATTACCCGCAAGATTATCCCCAGAATGGCTTCCAGGCACTAACTTCTGGACAGCAAATTGCTGTGACCGGGGTCTTTTCGCACATCTCGACCTTTACGAAACTGTCTTTTACGCAGGTTTCCGGCGAGCAAGACGGCAACGCTATGTTTCGATTGGCAAGTAGTAGTAGCCCATCGACTGCCGTGGCCCTTACCTTCCGGAACTCGACGGAAATTGTGCGAGGGGATAGCTGGTACAACTCGCAGCGCTTCCTTTCCCCCAGGCAGGGTAATTACGACTATGTGTCATTCCTGCATGAGATCGGCCACAATTTGGGTTTGAAGCACCCTCACGAGACAAAGGGGCAACGGCCCGCTCTGCCGGCGTCCGTCGACTCATCCGAATACACCGTAATGAGCTACTACAGTTACGCCTACTCGACAGCCACGAAATATACGGCGGAAGGGTGGGGCTTTCCTCAAACGTACATGATGCTGGACATTGCGGCGCTTCAGCACCTGTACGGCGCCAATTTTGATTACAATGCGGGTAACACGACTTACTCCTGGGACAAGGATACGGGTGCGTATTTCATCAATGGCATCAGGCAGTGGACGCCCGGTGCCAACCGCGTCTTTATGACGATCTGGGACGGCGGAGGGATCGACACTTACGATCTGTCGAACTACAACGACGGCGTTTCGATCGACCTCAGGCCCGGTGCCTGGACAACCACCTCAGCGGTGCAGCTGGCCAACCTCGGCAACGGCAACTTCGCCCGCGGCAACGTCGCCAATGCCTTGACCTTTGCCGGTGATCCAAGGTCGCTAATCGAGAATGCCATTGCTGGTGCCGGCAACGACACGGTGATCGGGAACGAGGCTTCAAACAGCTTCTTCCTTCAGCATGGCGGCGACGACAGCGCGTCGGGCGGCCTCGGCAACGATATTTTCTACTATGGCGGGGCATTGACGGCGGCCGACCGGAACGACGGCGGCGAGGGGGCGGACACGCTCGTTCTGCAGGGGAACTATGCCAACCTCACGCTCGGCGCGAACAGCCTCACCAACATCGAGGGCGTCTCGATCCAGAGCGGCACCGTTACCCGCTTCGGCCAGAGCGGCACCAACTCCTACGATTACAATCTGAAGACGGTCGAGGCGAACGTTGCCGCGGGTCAGCAGCTGAGGGTGAACGCCCAGTCGCTCGTTGCAGGCGAGGACTTCACCTTCGACGGCTCGGCCGAGACGGACGGCGGCAGGTTTCTCGTCTTTGCCGGCTACGGCGTGGACCTTCTCACCGGCGGCGCCGGCAACGACGTCTTCTTCTTCGAGGCCGGACGGTTCGGCGCAGGCGACAAGGTGAATGGCGGCGCCGGGATTGATGCCGTCGTGATCAGTGGGAAAGAGCCCTCCACCACCGGCGCGGCCGCTTTCGAAATTGCGTCGGGGGCTTTCACCAGCATTGAGGCGCTCTCGTTCAACGGCCGCTTTGCGAGTGATCCCAGTGCCTTGCCGTCGTACAGCGTGGTGCTGAGGGACGGCAACATCGCCGCGGGAGCAAGGCTCGTCGTCAACGGCAGCTCGCTTGGGAGCGGTCAGTCGCTGTCGTTCGATGCCAGCGCTGTGACCGCAGGCAGGCTCACTCTCTTCGGCGGCGCCGGAGCCGACACGCTGATCGGCGGCGCGGCTGACGACCTCATCTACGCAGGCGCTGGCGCGGACACTTTGACCGGCGGCGGAGGCGCAGACATCTTCCAGTTCCGCGACATCCTCGATTCCACTGTATCGGCT
>JALYNE010000470.1 GCA_030773375.1 Pseudomonadota bacterium | reverse complement strand
GCCTCAAAGGGAAGCAAGCGCAGCTTGCTCCTTCGAATATCCTGATCGCGAAGCGGTTCCCGCTATGCCCGATCCGATTTTAGCGGACGCCATCCCGCTCCATGCGCTTGCGCTCGAGCTTGCGAGCGCGGCGAACCGCGGCGGCACGTTCGCGGGCGCGCTTTTCCGACGGCTTCTCGTAGTGACGGCGCAGCTTCATCTCGCGGTAGACGCCTTCGCGCTGGAGCTTCTTCTTGAGCGCCCGCAGCGCTTGGTCGACATTATTATCGCGAACGATGATTTGCATATAGTCTCGTCACTCTCCGATTCAGGTCCTCCCGGGAGGCCGCGCCGGCTCACCTACAGGGCTGGAACTGCAATTAAGTGGGTTCGTCGCGAGACATGTCCCGCGCCGTTGCCGCGCCCGATACCAGCGGACTCGAAATGGTTCAAGCGGAAAGGCGAGCGGCAGCCTGGGACCCGCTTCAGCTTACCGCAGAAGAGAGTGGAGCGACAGCCCGCGGTCCGCGCCTGCTCCCCCGTTCGGGGCTGAGCCTGTCGAAGCCCTGTTCCTGGCGGCGTTTCGCGATCGCCTGCTGGCCGGGAAGTGCCCATTCACCGGACGGGCAGCATCCCGGGCCTCGTCAGATCAGCAGCAGGGGAGATTGCAGGCTTTTAGGAAAGCGTGCACCGCATCCGGAGCCGCGGCATATGCCGTCGAGGCCGATGCAACCAGGAGGAGCGCCGCTCCAATCAGCTTTTTCATGAAGTCTCCTTCTCGTTTCGCCATATAGCCCAGCCGCGGCGGCAACGCCAGTGCTGCTGAGCCGCTCCTCTCGCTCTTCCCAGCCGGACCGCTACGCCGCTAGAAGAAGGGCCATGACCAAGTTCACTGTTAATGGGCAGGCGGTCCAATACCGAATGGACCCCGAAACGCCGCTTCTGTGGGCGCTTCGCGACGCGTCGAATCTCACCGGCACGAAATATGGCTGCGGGAGCGGGGTGTGCGGGGCTTGTACCGTCCACATCGACGGACGGGCGGTGAGGTCGTGCATGGTGCCGATCCGCGCTCTCGAGGGAAGCTTCGTCACCACCATTGAAGCGCTCTCGCGTGACCGCTCGCATCCCGTGCAGCAGGCCTGGGTTGCCGAGTCGGTGCCGCAATGCGGTTATTGCCAGTCCGGCATGATCATGGCCGCCGCTGCGCTCATCGACAGGAATCCAGCGCTCAGCGATGCCGACATCGACGCTGCCATGACGAACATCTGCCGATGCGGTACCTATCCACGGATACGGGAGGCGATCCGACGTGCCGCGCGCGTCAAATCGGGGCGGGAACAGATTGCGGCAGCGCCTCCGCCAGGGATCGATCCAGCCGATGCCGCCCGTGCGGTGCCGGCGTTACGAAAAGCGAAACCGGCGCAACGCGAAGACTGACTGTCGTTTCACTACGCACCGGTTCAGCAACCGCTCATCCCGAATCGTGCACAGTCCGCATCAGGAACGGCAGGAAGCCGAGTTTTTCAGGAGCGAGCGATGCGCAAGGCATTGATTGGATTTCTTTTAGCGACTGCCACGGCGGCCGGAGCGGTCATCGCCGCGCCGGCGGCGGCGCAGGAAGAGGGCGGCGAGGAGCAAATCTCGCCGCGTTACCGCGCCATCGGGGAGCGCAACCAGCAGCGCCACGAACGTCGCATGGAACGCATGGAGCGACAGGCGCCGCAGCGCTTCGAGCGTCCGGTGCTTCAGGCGCCGCAGCATGTGGAACGCCAGCGCATCGACCATCATGATGGCGGCGCGGGCCATGATGGCTTGACGGAGCGCTACCGGCGCCTCGGCGAGCGCAATCAGCAGCGCCACGAACGGCGGATCGGCCGTGACCATCACGGCGCGGGGGTGACCGCCCAGCACGTCGAATCCGGCAACGAGCATCGCGAGGTCCACCGCGATTATCGCCGCGAGCACCGCGATCTTCACCGCAGCGACCCGACACGCCGCGAGCATCGCCGCTTCCATCGCGAGGTCCAGCAGGACCACGTCCAGGTCCATCGCGGCACGCACCGCGGCGTGCACCGGGATTTGAACGAAGAGCATCGGGATCTGCACAGCAGCGACCCGACGCGGCGCGAACATCGCAGCTTCCACCGCGAAGCGAACCGCGAGCACAATCGCTACCACCGTCAGTGGGACACCGGCTGGCGCAACGACAGCCGTTACGACTGGCAGCGCTATCGCACCTACAATCGCAGCATCTTCAGCCCGGGCTATTATCACGCGCCGTATCGCGGCTATTCGTACAGCCGGTTCGGCATCGGCTACCAGCTCGATCCGGGCTTTTATTCCAGCCGCTATTGGATCAGCGATCCCTGGCAGTACCGTCTGCCGCAGGCTTATCCAGGCACACGCTGGGTTCGCTATTATGACGACGTCCTGCTGGTTGACGTCTTCACCGGCGAAGTGATCGACGTGATCTACAACTTCTTCTGGTAGCATTTGAAGCGACCATTTCATTCATGGTGCCCTTCAGCTGCTCCGAGCTAAGGGACGGCAAATCAAAGAGCCCGGGGCGCGCACGCGCTCCGGGCTTTTGCTTGTCGAACGCGCCCTTCCGGACAGCCTGCGCCTTCCCGGCAAGGCGGCATCGCCTTGCCGGACGAGAAAGGCTCCCGTTTCAATTGTCTCGAGCACCGAAAAAACCGGTTCCCACTTTTT
>JALYNE010000469.1 GCA_030773375.1 Pseudomonadota bacterium | reverse complement strand
GATGCTCCACGTCACATGAACGCAATCCGCTGTGCCGATAGCCTACCGCTTGCGTTTCCGCTTCTACCGTACTCCTCCGGAAACGACCGGATCGACCACACCCCGTTTTATGTCAACATCTATGCCAGATGTGTGCTGAATGAGTGGAGTAGCCAGGTCAGCCTGCTCAACATGATCTAGGCAACGGTCCAGTGCACCGCCGGGACGTGCTGGGTGGGATTATCCACGATTACTACTGTCAAGCGGCGTAGCGCCCGGTGCGTTAGTGGATGTAGTTTCCGCACACTACATGATTTCCAACGGAAAGGAAACTAGAAGAACCAACGACTCTGGATGTGTGGTCTGTATGCTAACGCAGCCACAAGGGCGAGTCGTGGGGATATCTGGCGTTTTACTCAGTACCTTGCTCAGGCGCTGCTCGCTCACGTTGGAGAAAGCCAGGATTGGCTGAAGCGCCTCCAGCAGTGCGGCGGGAATAGTCTCGCGCGGCAACCGGCCGATCATATTGGCGTGGGCGACCAAGGTGTCATCGATACGTGCGTTGTAGCGCTCCCACAGCTCGCGGGCCGGGCCACGGGTGAAGGTGTAGATGCGGTCGCTCAGCTCGCCGGCGCTGATCTGGCCGCCACGCCAGAAGGCGAACTGCGCTTCAAGCTTGCCGACTGCCTGGCCAAGCTCGGCCTCGTAGGCGCGGGCAGCATGCTCACGGATCAGCCGCTTGATGTGTTTGGGATACTCGCGCATCGCTGGCACTTCCTACGTACGCTTCCGGCGCCGGCGCGGTAAAGCAAGCTCCCGATCAAGAATGACGATCGGCGGCGCGCTCTCCCCTTCCGGGTCCGGGCTTGCTGGCGGGGTGTTCATCATACGCCCGAAGATCAGGATCGCCTGCCCCACCGCGATCACTGCCACCAGCAGCGCCATCTCCAGCCCAACCGTCGGCAGCAACCAGTCGAGCAGGAAGGCAACGCCGATGCTTAGCCCAAGCAGGAGCACCAGCACAATCACGAAGACCACGAGCAGGACCAGCAGCACACCCATCACGTTCCCTCATTCTGCCGCGCGCAGCAGTGCATCTAGCGTCTCCATCAGGCGGCGCTTGCGCCGGTTCGCTGCCCGCAGCCCTTCGACATACGACCGCCACTCCGCCGCCTTCCCATGCTCCATCCACACGCGCCGCAGCTTACGCAGGCACAGCGCCGCCTCCGCGTACGCTGCGGGACTGGTCTGCGCGATGCGCGTCTCGGCCAGTTCTTGCCAGATCGCCGCAGCTCGCTCGGGGTAGCGCCGCTCTACAGCATCGGCGACCGCATCCGCGTTGATCTGGGCGTGCCGCACCGTGCCGCGCCGGTCGTACCAGCGCAGCACCTCGGCAGGCCGGCCCTCGCTGATCGCCAGCTCGATCAGCAAGCCTAGCTGCGGGAACTGGAGCGGGTAGCGCCGCTCGACGGGGGGGATGCCGGTCTCCGGGAGCGGCCAGGCTGGGATGCCTGTTTCACCGACGCTGCGGGCCACACGCTGCGGCAGCTGCCCGGTCTCCAGGTAATGCAGCGACGCCGCGCGGACCGCCGGGGCGACCCCCGCCTGCGCCGCGGCCGCATCCAGCGCTCGCAAAGCAGCGAGGGATGGGCTGTCGAAGAATGCCTCCGCTCGCAGCGCCGCCACCATCGCCAAGTCACCTGCCTCGTCGTGCAGGGTGTAGAGCGCCTCGCGGAGCGCACTCGCAATGCCAGGGTACTGGCGCGCCGTCGCCGCGATACCTGTACGCGCCCACTGTTCGGCCTCTGAATGGCGCCCGGCGGCCAGCAGCCGCTCGACCACTCGCTGGTAGCCGCTGCCCCCTTCCGCCTCGCGCTCGCAGAGCGGGATGATCTCCTCGTCGCGACCGGCCTTCGCCAGCGCCAGGATCGCGAAGTCGGTCACCTGCCCCCGCTGATACTCGCTCGAGAAATCGCCGGCCGCTACCGGGAGGCTGTCGAGCCGGCTGAGCAGATCGTCGGCGATCTTGCTCCAGGCCGCCAGCGGGTATGGCTGCTCCAGAACCCGCCGGGCGCCGTGGCACAGGTCGTAGGGATCGCGCAGCAGCGCATCGATGGCCCAGCCGATCTGCTGGTCGGGTTCAAGCGACGAGGACGGCAGCGCCTGGAAGACAACCGATAGACATGAGGCCACTGCAATGGCCGTTTCGCCGTCGTCGTGGCTCTGCTCCACCTGGCTGATCCCTGCCTCCAGCAGGCGCTCGCCGAGCCGCACAACCGCGTTGGCGTGGCCCTGGTCGAGCAGGTGCCTGAGTCCGTCGTAGGCTGGGCCGTAGTCTGGTGCATACCCGTCGCCGGCCCAACGGTTGCGCCAGTCCGGCTCTGCGGAGGCCTGCATGATCTGGCCCAGCACCTCGGCCTCGAGCTGGTCGGTGTCGTCGCTCGCCAGCATCTGGCGCACCGCCAGGACATCGCGCACCTCGGGAAAGCGCTGCGCCAGATCGATGAGCAGTGCGACCAGATCGGCCTGGGTGTGGGCGGCGAGGAAGGCCTGGAGCGTCGGCTCCAAAGCAGCTGCGGCGCCTGTCTGGGCGGCCAGGGCAGCCGTAGGCATGGCCAGCTCCGCTGCGACGGCTGCCTGGCGCTCCAGCAGTACCAGGCGGGGATCTTTCACCGGGGCGATGGGCAAGGGCTTCGCCTGCTCGGAGCGGTTG
>JALYNE010000468.1 GCA_030773375.1 Pseudomonadota bacterium | reverse complement strand
ATTCTCGCGCTGGCCGAAGCTGGCGCGACGAAGCTGCTTCACGTCAGCACCGCCTATGTCTGCGGAACGCGACGCGGCACGGTACACGAGGCCGAGCTCGACTGCGGGCAAAGCTTTGCAAACGGCTATGAGGCGAGCAAGGCCGCCGCCGAGCGACTGGTCCGGCAGAGCGCTGTCCCTGCCGCCATCGCGCGGCCGAGCATAATCGTCGGACACTCCGCGACGGGAGCCATTCGTTCTTTCGACACGCTTTACGCGGCCTTCAGGCTGATCGCCGAAGGCCGCATCCGATGCATGCCGGCTACCGCCGACGCCACGCTTGATTTCGTGCCGATCGATCACGTCGCGGGCGGCATTGTCGCGCTCGCGGAAGCGATCGGGTTGGCCGCAGACAAGAGCTTCCATCTGGTCTCGGGCGCGCCTGTGCCCGTTGGCGAATTCCGGAACGCCATTGCTGCCTATCCCCAGTTCACGGCACCCAAGCTGGTCAAGCCCGAAGACTTTGACGCGCGCGCCCTTCCGGCGCTCGAACGCAGGCTGCACGCCCGCATCGCGGGCCTGTACGCCAGCTATTTTCAACGCAGTCCGCGCTTCGACGACAGCGCGTTTCGCGCTCTTGTTGGGACTGCCTGCCCCCCCACCGGCCCAGCCTTTCTTCGCAAGCTGATCGATTATTGCATTTCAGTCGGCTATCTCAGCCGCGCACGACCGGCAAGTACCGTCATTCGTTGAACCATCGGCATTTCGGGGTCGTTGCTCGATGACTATGTCGGACTTGCTACCAGCACCTGGCCAGAGACAGTTTCCCGACGGTGCGCTGGCGCAGGCTGCTGCCAATGTCGCTATCGTGATCCCGGCGCTGGATGAGGCAAATACCGTGCCGCGGCTCGCGCGCATCCTCTCCGTTCTCGATCCCCCCCCGGCCGAGATCGTGCTGGTCGACGGCGGCAGCAGCGACGGCACGGCCGACATCGCCCGCGCGGCGGGCCTGCGCGTGGTCGAGCATCACGAGCGCGGCCGGCCGATGCAGATCAACCGCGGCGTGCAGGAAGTCTCCAGCCCCCTGATATGCATCCTCCACGCCGACACGATCCTGCCCGACGACGCGGTAGCCGTGATCCGCCTCACGCTCGATGATCCGCGTGTGGCGCTGGCAGGTTTCACTCCGTTGATCAGCGGCCCTCGAAAGGTTCGCTGGGCGACCAGCTTCCACAATTGGATCAAGACCTGGTACGCCCCGTTGCTCATGCGGCCGCACCTGTTCGCGCGCGGAGTCCGGTTGCTGTTCGGAGATCATGCCATGTTCTTCCGCCGCGCAGACTTTCTTGCCGTTGGCGGCTGCGAGCCCGGAATGAGTGTGATGGAGGAGGCCGATCTCTGCGTCAAAATGAGCCGGCTCGGGCAGATCCGGCTGGTCAATCGTATCGTGCTCACCTCCGACCGCCGCATCGAGCAGTGGGGAGAATTGAAAGCCAATTGGATCTACCTGAAGGTAGGGATCCGCTGGGCCGTGGGCCTCCGGAATCGCCTCGAAAAAGATTATCCCGACATCCGTTGAGATCGGCTCGAGCTCGCGAGCTCAGCCGGTCTGCCGCGCGTCCGGCGCCCTCTCTCGGTGCAAGGGCGGGGTCCGTGGGCTATGCTGCATTCGGCAGGGTGGTGGCCGGCATGACTGTTGTCCGCAAGATCTTGGCCGCGGAGACCTACCCGCGTGGGCGATCCGCGAACACGAAGCGCCAGACAATCGTTGCTCCCGCTCGCATCCTGACCGCCGGACGCCTGCAGCAGCGACCGTTCGGTTTCGGCCGCACATCGCAGGCCGGCCGGCCTCGAGGCTGGAGCCGTCGACCTTTCCGAGTGTTGCGGAAGGCATCGAGGGGAAAGCCGAACCCACTCGTTAACGGCTGCTTAGTGGCCCCTCGCTTATCCTCACGCAATGACCGGCGCATCCAGACCCATTCCCGCCCAAGTCGCCTACCTTACGGAGGGCGAGGAGCTGCGCAGGTCGCGCCGCCGCGTGGTGAACTTCGCCGCGATGCTGGATACCGAAGGCAGGTCGGCTCATCCGGTGCAGGTGCTCGATCTGTCGGCGCAGGGCTTTCGACTCAGCGTGCAGCACGAAGTTGAAGAAGGCTCCTCGTTGTTGATCAAGCTGCCTGGCACGGAAGCTTTGCGCGCACGAATTGTTTGGGCCCGCGACGGGCAGGTCGGCTGCGAGTTCGAGGAAGACCTTCATCCCGCCAGGATTGCCGTCTTTCAAGGGGAAGAATCCACCGACGGGGCACGCCCGATTCACCGGAGAACGCAATTCGGCATGAAAGGCATCACGACGCCTTCGTCTTAACTTTTTCGAAATTTCCTCAACCTAAGGTGGCGGCTCACTTCGGAGGCGAGGTGAAGGACAGGGAAGAGTGGACGCTTCCTCTTTCGAAAGGACCAGAAAATGACGAAATTCCGCAAAATGCTGAAGGACAACAAGGGCGCCACCGCGATCGAATATGGTCTGATCGCTGCGCTCATCGCCGTTGCTGCTATCACCGCGATGTCCGGTCTGGGATCGCAGCTCAACAACACGCTGACCACGGTTTCCACCAAGATGGCGGGCAATAACTAAGGCCAGCAGGTCTGCTAGAGTGCTTTCAAGTCAGGTGGAATCACCAGACGGCTCGGAAAGCACGGCAAACACAGGAAACTGGACCCGTT
>JALYNE010000467.1 GCA_030773375.1 Pseudomonadota bacterium | reverse complement strand
ACGTCCTTGTGCCAGGCGACCGCGCGTTTGATCGATGGGAGCGGGCTGCCTCTGCCACGATCCCGGTCATTGGGTTTTCACGACGGGAAAAGCGCCGGGCGCGCATCGTCAATAGCTTGAATCGAGTACCCCGCGCATGATCTTCCCGGCCCGCCTCCATCACCGCATCGTCAAGGGCATTGACCGGCACGGCGTCCGCGATGGCGACACCGCCTGGTTCGAGCTGCGCGGCCCAACGCTGCAAGGCGTGGAGCACATCTATGTCATCAAGGGCCGTTTCGAGGGCCTGGACGCCGGCAAGCGGGGTACGCCCATCGGCGACGAAGCGGATGCGTTTGTGCGCAACTGGCTGAACGTCGCCGCAAGCATCAGCACCGACCCGGAATGGCCGCTCACGATTGAAACCCATGGCCCCGATAAGTATGGCCGGGAAGAGGTCACAATCCGCAACAGCGAGGACCGCTGCCTGAACCTGATGCTGATTACCGCGGGCCTCGCCGTCGCCTGGGATGGCCAGGGAGCCCACCCGCTATGACCCGCGCTGAGTATGACGCGCTGCTGGCCCGCGTGATGGACCTGGCCGACCTCGTGGGGCAGTTCCCCCAGCTTGACCAGCAACTGCTCAGCCGCCTGGCCGACACCATGCAGGCCGTGCAGCTCGACGCCTGGCTGCTGCTGATTCGGCCGACTGACAAGTAATCCCCCGTTTTCACGATTTCTAAACATCATGCCATTTGAAAAAGGCAATCCTGGCGGACCTGGCCGCCCACGCAAAACTGATAAGTTCGCCGGCCAGATTGCGGCCGCAGAACAGCGCATTGCGGATACGCTCCCCTCGATTCTTGAAGCGCAACTCCTGCTCGCGCATGGCGGCTTTGAAGAGGTCGAAGAAGAGTGGCAACCAGCCCGATTAGTAACCATTGGTAGCGGCGAGCTGGAGCAACCGGCCTTTCCGGAATTGCCGCCCGATCAGCTGGTGTTGGTGAAACGCAAGCACAGTATTGCCGCCCCAGATCGCGCCGCCGGCCAATATCTGATCGACCGCATCCTGGGCAAGCCCACGTCCTCCGTGGAAGTCTCCGACCCCGACGGCGGCCCCTTGAAAGTCATTATCCAGTATGCCGACGCAGACGATCACCTTGCCCCGCCCGCATCCGGGCCAGCAGCGGATCAAGCAGGAAGCGAAGCGCTTTAATGCCGTGGCCTGTGGCCGACGCTTTGGCAAGTCCACCCTGGGTGAGGAGCTCCTGATTACGCCCGCGCTCGAAGGCTATCCCACCTGCTGGTTCAGCCCGACCTACAAGATGCTGGCCGACATTTGGCGCGACGTGGTACGGATCGTCAAACCGCTGACCGTCCGGATGAATGCGCAGGAGCACCGCATCGAACTGGCCACCGGCGGCGTGATCGATATGTGGTCGCTGGATAATCCTGACGCCGCCCGCGGCAGGAAGTACCGCCGCGGCATTATCGACGAGGCGGCCATGATTGCCCTGCTGGGCGACGCCTGGACGGCTGTGATTCGCCCGATGCTGGCCGACTACCAGGGCGATTTGTACGCCCTCTCGACCCCACGGGGCCGCAACTTCTTTCATCAGATGTTCGTGTGGGGCCAGGATCCCCTCAAGCCCGATTGGGCGTCGTGGCAGATGCCCACCTCGACCAACCCGTTTATTCGCCCGACTGAGATCGCCGCGCTCCGGGAGACCATGACCGAGCGGGCGTACCTGCAAGAGATTGAGGCGCAATTCCTTGAGGACGCCGGCGGCGTGCTTCGCCGGGTGCGCGAGGCCGCGACCGCCCAGCCCACGCCGCGTGAGACGGGTCATCAGTATGTGATGGGCGTGGACTGGGGCAAATCAAACGACTTCACGGTCCTGTCGGTCATTGACCTCCAGACCAAAACGCAGGTCGCGCTCGACCGCTTCAATCAGATCGACTACCGCGTGCAGCTGCAGCGCCTCCAGGCTCTGTGCGACCGCTACCAACCCGTCGCGATCGTGGCCGAACAAAACAGCATCGGCGGGCCGTTGATCGAGCAACTGCAGCAGATGGATTTGCCCGTTCAGCCCTTTCTAACCACCAACGCCACCAAAGCCGCCATTATCGATGCCTTAGCCCTCGCCTTTGAGCGAGGCGACCTCACTATCCTGGACGACCCTGTGCAGACTGCCGAGTTGCAAGCGTATGAAATGGAACGCCTCCCGTCTGGGCTCATGCGCTACAGCGCTCCAGAAGGGCAGCATGACGATCTGGTAATCGCGCTTGCGCTCGCCTGGCACGCCGCCCAACAGCCAACCTCCCTCCTCCTCTGGTAACGCATGAAACAACCCGGCACCCACATCCTGCACTATGACGGCCTGAAGGCCACGCCGCTGTCGGAGCTGACCGACTGGGGCGAGCTGTACGGTGACTCGTCGGCCAAGACCACATTGACGTCGATCGACGCCTATGAGCAGGTGCCCTGGCTGTTCCGTGCCGTGGATCTCCGCGCCAAAGCGGTGCAAAAGATGCCGCTCGCGCTGTACCGCGGCAACCGCAAGACCGATGTGAGCGAGACGGACGAGCTCGCCCCGCTGGTGCGCCGCATCCGTGCCTTGCTCTTCCTGACCGAGGCCTCCCTCGCCCTGCACGGCAAGAACTACTGGGCGCTCGAAACGAACCAGTTCGGCCTCAACCTCACGCCGCGCTGGGTCGTGCCGACCAACA
>JALYNE010000466.1 GCA_030773375.1 Pseudomonadota bacterium | reverse complement strand
ATCGGCCATGATCTGCGCACGCCGCTCGCATCGCTGAGGCTCCGCGCCGAGAATGTCGATGATGACGGGGAGCGTGAGCGGATGGTCGCAACGATCGACGAAATGAGCCGCACGCTGGAGGACATCCTGTCTTTGGCTCGGCTCGGTCGCTCCAAGGAGCCGGTCGCCAGGGTGGACCTTGCCGCCTTGGCTGACGCGGCGGTCGAGGATCTCCGGGACCTTGGTCACGACGTTGCATTGGAGCCCTCCGCAGCTTTGCCTATCCCACTGCGACCGGTGATGACCACGCGCGCCATCCGCAACCTCATCGACAATGCGGTGAAATATGGCGGGCGAGCTCGCGTCCGCGTCTTTCAAGACGGCTGCGAAGCGGTCGTGGAGGTGGAGGATGAAGGCCCCGGTATCGCGGAGGAGCATCTGGAACGTGTCATGGACGGCTTTCAGCGCCTGGAAGGCTCGCGAAACCGGGAGACCGGCGGCACCGGCATCGGCCTTACCATCGCGCGCTCGATCGTGCGTGAACAGGGCGGCGACATTCGCCTGGAAAACCGGCCGGCGCGTGGCTTGAAGGCGAGCCTTCGCCTACCCCTTGAAGGCCCCGGCGCCCGCTAAAGTGCTTTCAAGTCAGGTGGAATCACCTGACGGCTCGGAAAGCACGGCAAACAAAGCAAACTGGACCCGTTCCGGGTTCAGTCCAACCGGGAACGAGTCTAGTCCGCTCCTAGCCCTCTCGACAAAAGCCCTGTCGATACAATCTGCGACACTTTTGGCCGGAGCGAACACATTCGCGGGACAATTTGCGGGCAATGGCGAGCTTGGTTGTTCGTGAAGGAAGAGTGGTTCTCTAGTGAAAAGGTTTTCGGCTTTGCTCGTCCCGGGGCTGCTCGCGGGCACGTTACATTCGCCACTCCAGGCGCAGCAGGCGCAACCAGCGGCCGCGGCGGAGGGACAGGGCGGGGGAGGTTCCCAAGGCGAGGCCCCCACCGAGCCGGAAGAGGAAGCGGAGGCGGGCGAAGTGGCAGAAATCGTCGTAACCGGCCAGCGTTTGCCGGGTGCGGTGATCGGCGACATCCCGCCGGAAATTACGTTCGACGCACGTGACGTCCGCTCGTTCGGCGCCGGCAACCTCGCTGAGCTGCTCCAGGCCATTGGGCCGCAGACGCGTAGCGGGCGCGGCCGCGAGGACGGTCCGCCGGTCGTGCTCCTCAACGGGCAGCGCATCTCCGGCTTCGCCGAGATCCGCGACTTCCCGCCCGAAGCGATCGTCCGGGTCGAGGTGCTGCCGGAGGAGGTTGCGCTTCGCTACGGCTACCGCGCCGATCAGCGGGTGGTGAACTTCGTGCTGCGCCCACGCTTCAACGCGGTGACCGCCGAGACCGAGGGCGGTTTTGCGACGGAGGGCGGGCGCGGCAGTTACGAAGGTGATCTCAATTACCTGCGCATCGACCCTGCGGGGCGGATGAACTTCGACATCGAGTACCAGCACGAGGCGCCACTTCTCGAAAGCGAACGTGGGCTGGCCGGAGAGCTCAGCGCGTTCCGAACTTTGCTCCCTGAAACCGATCAGGTGGCGCTCAATGCGACGGTCAATCGATCGGTGCTCGAGGATGTTTCCGCGACGCTGAATGGGCGGTTCGAATATCAGGACAGCCAAGGGCGGCTCGGGTTGCGGCGCGACGAAACGCGCCCGCTGTTCCGGGACACGGACCGCCGGAACGCGCATCTGGGAGCCGCCTTCAATGGTGCGATCGCACCCTGGCGCTGGACGGTCACAGGCAATTACGATCGCAACCGCAACTTTACGCTGACCGACCGCAACCTTGAGGAGCTGACGGGTGAGGATCGGGCTTTAAGCGTGAATGAGTCCGCGAACCTCGAGACGGTGGCCAATGGCCCGCTGCTTCATGTGCCGGCGGGCCGTGTCAATGCCACCCTGCGATCAGGGTTCGATACGCGCAGTCTTCGTGGCGAGAGCACGCGCGCCGGGGTGGAGCAATCGCGTGACCTGTCGCGCAGCCGTGGAAACTTTCAAGCCAATCTCGACCTTCCGATCACCAGCCGTCGCAATGATTTCCTCGCCGCGATCGGCAACCTTTCGGCCAACTTCAACGTCGAGGTGGAACGGCTGTCGGACTTCGGCACGTTGCGAACGGTCGGCTATGGTCTCAACTGGTCACCGATAGGAGAAGTGAATTTCATCGCGTCCGTAACGGACGAGGACGGGGCCCCCTCAATCCAACAGCTCGGTGACCCGGCGATCCAGACGCCGAACGTCCGGGTATTCGATTTCGTTCGGGGCGAGACGGTAGATGTGACTCGGATCGATGGCGGCAACCCCGCGCTTACCGCCGATAACCGCCGCGTTTTCAAGCTCGGCCTCAACCTCCGCCCGCTCAGCGAGACCGATCTTTCGCTGACGGCGAACTATACGAGCACCCGCCTCCGCAACCCGATTTCCTCCTTCCCAACCGCGACTCCCGAGATTGAGGCGGCGTTCCCCGAGCGCTTTGTGCGCGACGATGAAGGGCGGCTGCTGCGCATCGACACCAGACCCCTCAACTTCGCCCGCTCCGACCGCGAGGAAATGCGGTGGGGGATCAACTTTTCCAAGCCGCTGCGCTCGGCAACGCCGCCGGGGGGCGGCGGCTTTGGCGGGCGGCGAGGCGGCTCAGGCGGCGCTGGAGCGGCTGCATCCGGTGCGGCAGGGCAAGCTGCTGGCGGCCAGAAC
>JALYNE010000465.1 GCA_030773375.1 Pseudomonadota bacterium | reverse complement strand
AGCTGCGAGTGCGCTCAACGGCGGATAGTCGCCTCGATCCGCGTAGGTGCGGTGAAGCATCAGCGCTTCTTCGTGCGCCATCAGCTGCTCACGACGGTACGCCATGTCGAACTCGGCTGGCGAGGCCCCGCTCAGTCTCTCCATCATCCCGGCATGACGCGGCATCATCTGCATCGGGGACATCGGCAATCGCATGTTGCGCGCCATGTTCATCATCTCGCCCGACATCCGGGTGTGCTCGTTGATCATCATTTGCGCGAAGCGGCGAACCGCCGGGTTGCCGGACCTCTGAAGGGCCAGCCGGCTCGATTCGATTTCGAACATGTCGCTGCTTTGCGCCATCTCGACGTAAGCGGGGGCCCGGGTCGGCAAGCCCATGGGATCGGCCTCAGCCTCCGTGGCGACCGCCAACTCTTCGTTCATCATGGTCGCACAGCCGCTGACGAGCACAGCGGCACTCGCTGCAATCAATAATGCCTTCATGAATCTCTCTCCCTGGCAGGTGTTCTGCACGCTGTGCCGGAATACGGCCCGTCATTGTCTATATTCCACGCCGCGCGGCGGCGAACTAGACCACTAGGTCCCGGAGCGAAATCCTGTTTCAGAACGGAACAACAAGAGGTGAAAGGCTCCCGGTTCTTCAGCTTTGCTTCTGCAGCCTGGCGGCAGGGGAAAAGGCATCACCAACCGCTCGGCAAGGGCAGGACCCGCAAGGCGCCATGTTCGCGCTCGTCGGTGGTCCCAAGTGACCGCCGGCCTCGCCGCCAGAGAAGCATCGCCGGATCTCTCGACCGAGTTGCCCCCTTACAATTTCTGGAGGTGCCTGCTATATGCGTACCGCTACAGTCGCAAACTGAACGGTCTCTGGCGCTTTGCGGCTCCTCTTTCCTTCTCTTCGCTGCTCCCTAGCCCGGTGGGCCGAAAGGCGGTCTGCCATCAAGAAGGAAATGAAAATATGCCGATCGGCACCGTAAAGTTTTTCAACATCGACAAGGGCTACGGCTTCATCCAGCCCGAGGGCGGCGGCAATGATGCTTTCGTCCACATCACCGCGGTTGAGCGCGCAGGCATGCGCACGCTCGATCGTGACCAGCGCGTCAGCTACGAGCTCGAAGAGGACCGGCGCGGCAAGACCAGCGCCGTGAACCTCCAGAGCGCCTGAACCGGATCCTCCCCCGCTGCAGCGGGGGAGGATGTCGTTCGTGAAGGCCTGCCTTCGGGTTGAGCCGCAGAGCAAGGAGGAAAATCGATGTCCAACCAGCAGGATTTCTACAACGCCCGGGCGGCGGAAGCGCGCGCTGATGCTGATGCCGCAACGCTCGACAACGTCCGTGACCGCTGCCTGCGCTCCGAAGCCGCATGGAACGAGATGGCAGCGCGCGCGGGACGCACCGAACGGATGCGCGCCAAGACCGAAGCTGCCAAAGCCGCATCCAAGGACAGCGAATAGCCGATCGAGCTCCTCGCCGGCGCACTGGGCAAGGCACGAGGGCCTTCAAACCGCGGATCTCCACCGCCTTGCGGCCGGCTTCAAGCACTTGACGCAGGCCCTTGGAACGATCGACATCCCCGTGCATAGAGCCGCTGAAACGTTGCAGCGGGATTGCGATGAGATATCTCCACACCATGATCCGCGTCTCCGACCCGGAGGAGACGGTCCGCTTTTTCAACCTTCTCGGCCTGCGCGAACTACGCCGCGTGGACAATGAAGCAGGGCGCTTCACGCTCATCTTCCTCGCTGCACCGGGCGACGAGGACGCGCAGGTCGAGCTCACCCACAATTGGGACGAAAAAGGCTATGGCGAGGGCCGCAACTTCGGCCACCTGGCTTACCGCGTCGACGATGTCTACGAGACGTGCCAGCGGCTGATGGACAACGGCGTCACGATCAACCGACCGCCGCGCGACGGCCGCATGGCGTTCGTGCGCACGCCGGACAACGTCTCGATCGAACTCCTCCAGGCAGGCGAGCGCCTCCCGCCGCAGGAGCCATGGCTCTCGATGCCGAACACCGGCCAATGGTAGAAATCGTCCGCATCCCGGCCCTCAGCGACAACTACATCTGGCTCATCCACGAGGAGCGTTCGGGCGAGACGGTGGTGATCGACCCTGCATCGGCGGAGCCCGTGCTCCGCGAAGCGGCCGCACGAGGCTGGCGGATAAGCCAGATCTGGAACACCCATTGGCATCCTGACCACACCGGCGGCAACGCGGAAATCAAATCCGCCACCGGCTGCACGGTGACGGGGCCGGCTGCCGAAGCGGCACGAATTCAGACGCTGGATCGTTTGGTCGGCGAGGGTGATCTGGTCACGTTGGGTGAACTTCAGGGCACCGTGCTGGAGGTTCCGGCTCATACGGCGGGCCACATCGCCTACCACGTGCCGCAAGAGCGGCTGATATTCGTCGGAGACACGCTGTTCGCGATGGGCTGCGGTCGCCTGTTCGAAGGAACGGCCGAGCAGATGTATGGCAACCTTCAACGCCTGGCGCAGCTGCCGGGTGAGACGGAGGTTTACTGCGCCCACGAATACACGCTTGCCAACGCCCGCTTCGCCATGATGATCGAGCCCGAAAACAGGGAGCTTGCCCGGCGGCTCGCCGAGGTTGCCGCCGCCCGCGCGGCCGGACAGGCGACCGTCCCGACCACGATCGGCCTTGAACGGGCGACCAACCCGTTCATGCGCGCTTCCTCCGCCGCGGAGCTTGCCAAACGTCGGCAAGCCAAGGATAAT
>JALYNE010000464.1 GCA_030773375.1 Pseudomonadota bacterium | reverse complement strand
ATTTTGTCGCCGAGAGTGACGAGCACCGGCCGGTTCACGTTGAGCTCCACGCCTTGCGCGTCGATCCGGATCCCGTTCAGCCTGTGCTTACCGGGCGGCATGGCTTTGCCGTCGACGAGCGGGGCCGCCGGCAGGAGAATGCTGTACCTTTTTTCTCGAGATTGGATCAGCACCGGCCGCTGGCGCGCCGTGAGGGTGAAGGACGAGCCACTCAAGCTGAAGACGTTCGTGATCGGCAAGGCGAGAGTGGAAGGGCTGAGTTCGGTCATGCTCCGCGCGCTAAAGCCGGGTTGCAGCTTGCCTCCGTCCGCTGCCCCATCCAGCACGAACTGAAACGGCGCCAGCGCGAGGAACTCGTCGACGGACTTGATCTCGGCTTTTTCCGAGTCCCGGATGGCCGGCTCCAGCTCGCGGCGGCGTGCTTCATAATTGAAGCGCTCTCGCGCCAGCAGCGCAAGCCGCGCCGCCTCGGGAGGGCTGGGCATCGAAATCAAGGAGGCCAACAAGACGTCGAGCTTCGCGCCCGCGGCAATCTTGGAATGCCATTCCTTCTTGTCGTACTGGCTGATGAGGTAAGTGAGCGCTGCTCCGGTGCCATAACTGCGGCTTCGGAACCAAACCGTCCTGAACGGCCCGCGCAGGTCGATCGGCCTGTCCAACTCCTGGCCAGCAGCGCTGAATGTGCATGGTCGCCGCCTGCGAAGATCTTCGCATGAGCCGCACGGTCCACATATTTAGCAGTGCCCTCGAGCCGCTCGTAGCCCTGCTCGACGGCAACCACGTCGGCTGGAACGCTCGCTTCCCGCTCCCGCCGCAACGCAAAATAGCTGCGCAGGAGCTGGCGCCGCTCGGCATCGGATGCCGCCGTAAGTGCGGCGGAAAGGACGCGGCGCTCGACCTCGGCGGCCGCGGCGAACGCCACCCTGTCCTTCACTGCCTGTGGATGAACGAACTGGTTCACGGCCCTATGCTTGAAAGCGCCGTTCTGATGATCGTGAAACTGCTCGTGGACGATCAGGTTGATGATGCTTTGCGGGTCAGCTCCTGCCGCGTTGACGAGCATTGCCGTACGCCCCTCCCCGATGGGAAAAGCGGGAACGAATGGTCGCGCGGCGCCTGGCAGCGTGCCCCGATGGAAGAAGGCCCGCCCCTTCAGGCTGACCGGCACCGCTGCGTCCGCCAGCGGTTCGAAGCCATCCGGGCGGGGCCCGGGCGAGACGAGCAGTGCACCCTCACCTTCGAGGTGGATGATGAACGCTTGCTCGGTGGGCCAGTAGCCTGGCCAAATTGCAGACAAGGCAGTGCCCGCGCTCGCGAGCTGCGCTGCGGTCGCAATCATCTTCTCCTGGGCCGCGGACCGGCCATTTTCCTGCGCTGAAGCCGCGGGGACGCTCATCGGGCTCCCGCAGGCAACAAATGCCGCAAAAGCTAGGCCCAAGCTTCTCACTTGCCGACTTGGTCGTCGCATACCCGCCTCCCGCGGGCTCGCAGTATAACGGCAAGTTCGGGCGCGTCGAGGTGCCCGCTCGGACCAACAAAACGGTACGGAAGCTACCGGCCAAGCCTTTCGGAAAAGGCTGATCTCACGATTGCGACGGAAGCGCGTAGGGCTTCAGCCACTAATGGCTCATCGCTTCGCCAGCGCCGTCAATCAGAAAGGCGAGGAGCCTTGCCTCCGCACGTGCCTGCTCGGCAGCCAAAGCGGATGAAGCCGAGCGGGAGTCGGGTTGACTGCAGGTCGCGAGCAACGGCAGCAAAGCTGCCGCCCCGACCCTTATCAAGGGTAAGCGGCGCATGGCTTGGTTAACGCGATTGGGGAGCAAAGGATGCGTCGACGCCGCCCCTTTGCGATGGGGATTGGCTTCAGCTCAGAACTTCGCCGAACGGCTTCGTTTCAGATGCTCGATGCACCGTGCGCCGCCTAGACCCGTTCCTGTTCTTGTTGAACTAGGACCGGGGCCAGCTCTGTTCGTCTACCGCCATTTCCGAGCCGCCAAGTGACTCCACTGGCTTGAAATCACTCTAATGCATCACCTTCAGCGTACCCGCGTCGAGCTTGTTTGCCTGCTGTTCGTAATAGCGCGCCAATTGCATCAGCGCTCGGCCATCGTTGCGCGACTCGGCCTCGCGTGCGGCCGCGAGGCACTGCCGCGCCTGCTCCCGAAGATATTCCGCTTCCCGCATCATTCCTGCCCATCTTCGACTTGGGTGATGCGCCGGGAAACACTTAACATGGATCAGCGTTCCCGTAGGCACGGCGCTGCGAGCTCCGGGCAAGCGGAATTGCAAAAAATGGCTTCCCATCTGCTGGGAGGGCTGATTTTCAAGCGCTTATTGCGCGGGGACCGGCGCGGCTGAGCCTGCTCTCAGACGCCTCATCAAGCGGGGCAGCGGCGCGTTGCGCTCCATCCAGTCGGCATAATCCCGGTAAGCGGGGTCGGCCATCAGGTGCCGCTCCTCGGTTCGGGCACGCCAATAATAGACGCCCGAGATGATCGCGAGGAGAGCTGTGTTGCGGATCATGTCGACCGGATTTCCCGTCGTTGCCAAAAAGGGCAAGGTCGCAGCCCACCAAAAAAGATTTTTCGACACATAAGCCGGGTGCTTCGTCCAGGCATAGGGCCCGTGAGTCAGGATGCCGCGGTGTGTCAGGTTCGAAAAGCGGATGCCGAACGCCACCGTTGCCCAGGCGTAGATGCCGGTCAGCAAGACCAGGAAGAAGCCGATCGCGGCGGTT
>JALYNE010000463.1 GCA_030773375.1 Pseudomonadota bacterium | reverse complement strand
CGTGGCTATCGCTTTCTTGCCGACATGATCCTGGCTGTCGACCGGCTCAACCCGCAGGCGGCGGCACGGCTCGTGCCCCCGCTCGGGCGCTGGCGCCGTTTCGACGAAAAGCGGCAGGCGCTCATGCAGGCGGAGCTCAAGCGCATCGTCTCGACCGAAGGCTTATCGAAGGACGTGTTCGAGCAGGCCTCGAAGAGCTTGGGCTAATTGGGCTGGCGGAGAATGGACGTCAGCTGCCGACCCAGGCAGCGACTTCGGCCGCAACGCGATTGGCCGCCTGGTTCAGCGCGGGCGAGACTGAGGCTGCATCTGCGGCAGCAACAGGAACTCGCGCTTCGAACCTCCGGGTCGAAACACCGCCGTCACGGCGCCCGAGTGCAGCGTCGAAAACAGCGACCGCCTCCATTCGCGTCGCGTCAAGCCCGAAGCGCTGCAGGCTTCCGGTGAGGCGCGTCCCCGGATCGAAGGTGAATTGCCGCGGATCGAGCACCACGCGCCCGCTTGTGGCAGCGATGGTTTCGCTGAGCAGGCGGGCAAACTGATCGGCAGGCATTTCAACCCACTGGGCATTCTTCAAGTAAGCAACCGCGGTCTCGCTTTCGTGAACCGGCACGCGAAGCGTCTGCAGCTCCTCGGGCACGGTGGGCACCACCACGGTGATCGCTTCGCCAGCCGCGGCGGTACGGGTCGTGGCGGCGGCACGCGCCTGCTCGGCGCTGAGCGTCATCAACGTCGGCGGAACCTTTGCACCACCGAACAGGGCGCATCCGGGGAGGGCGAGCGCTGCACCGAGCGCGAGGAGGGGGCGGCTCTGTCTCATCTTTTCCTGTTCGGCTCGTAATCGGGGAGCTTGGATGCGCCAATGATCGAGGTCACCCCTTGGCGCTCGACCCGTCCGGTGATCTCGCGCAGGTTCGCAGTTGTCTCACGCAAGTCGCGCACGAGCTGCCCGACCTCGGGAATTGTCTGCTTCGTCAGTGCCTGGACGCCAGGACGCGCCTCGCTCACCATGGCATCCACATTCTGGAGGCTGTTCTCGGCTGCCCGGATGGTGTGGCGAAGATCGTTGACCAGCGGCCTGCCTTCGCGGCTGACGAGGCTGTTGGTCGTCGCAGCGAGGCGCTCGAACTCGGCGGCGGCAGAACCCGCCTGGCGGATCGCGATCCGTGCTTCAGCGAGGGTCGCGGCGATCTCGGGTGAACGGTCGGCAAGGCTCTGGCTCATCTCCTCGACATGATCGAGGATGCTGGCGATCGACGCCTGGTTGCGGTCGGAGAGGAGCTCAGTCAGCCGCTCCGTCAGCGTAGAAACCCGGTTCAGAAGCTCCGGCGCGCTGTTGAGCAGCGCCGCAAACCCGCCCGGCCGCGTTGGTATCACCGGAACGCCATACGGCCCGGTCTGCGTGATCGGCGGCGCGCCGCGAACCGCGCCGTCGAGCTGAATCTGCGACACGCCGGTAAAGCCGACGCCCTGAATCGTCGCCGTGGTCCCCTGAAGGATCGGTGTCTGCGGATCGACGGTGATGCGTACCCGTACGAACTCAGGGGTGCGCGGCTCAAGGTTGATGGAGGTGACCTGACCGACAGGAACGCCGGAAAAGCTCACGGCCGAGCCGGGGGCAAGACCATCAACCGCCTGCCGAAAGAAGATGTCATATTCCTTGCGCTCCTCGCCGGATGCCTGGCTCAGCCAGATGATGAAGGCGAGCACGGCAACGATCAGCGCGAGAACGACGCCGCCGACCAGGATATGGTTCGAACGGGTTTCCATCAGCCGCTAGCGCTTTTGGCTACGGCCGTCTCGGCGGCTCGACCGCGCGGCCCTCTGAAATATTCCTGTATCCATGGGTGGTCCAAAGCCAATAATTCCGGAATCGTTCCAACCGCGATCACCTTGTTCTCTGCGAGCACCGCAATACGGTCGCAGATGGCGTAAAGCGTGTCGAGGTCGTGGGTGATGAGAAAGACGGTCAGGCCCAGGGCATCGCGGAGCTCCCGGATCAGCTGGTCGAATGCGGCGGCGCCGATCGGATCGAGGCCGGCAGTGGGTTCGTCCAGAAAGAGGAGTTCGGGGTCGAGCGCCAGCGCGCGGGCAATTCCGGCGCGCTTCTTCATGCCCCCCGACAGCTCTGACGGGAATTTCGGTGCGGCTTCGGCCGGAAGGCCGCTCATGACGATCTTGTAGGACGCGATCTCGTCGAGGAGTTGCTGATCGATCCGCGGGAAATATTCCCGGAGCGGCACCTGGATGTTCTCAGCCACGGTGAGCGTCGAAAACAGCGCCGCGCCCTGGAAGAGGATACCCCAGCGGCGCCTTATGTCCTTCACTTCCTCTTCGTTGCGATCGAGCGTTGGTTCGCCGAAAACCATCACCTGGCCAGCTTGCGGCTGCTGGAGGCCAATGATCGAGCGCATCAGCACCGACTTGCCGGTTCCGGAGCCCCCCACCACCCCCAGGATTTCGCCGCGACGGACATCGAGGTCGAGCCCTTGGTGGATGGTCTGTGTGCCGAATGTGTTCACGAGGCCGCGAACCTCAATGATGCTGTCCGTCACGCTAGAACCAGCCGATCGAGGTGAAGAAGACTGCGAAAAAGGCGTCGAGCACGATAACGAGGAAGATCCCCTGGACGACCGCCGCGGTGGTGCGGAGGCCCACCGCTTCGGCATTGCCTTCGACCTGCATTCCCTGGAAGCAACCCGCCATGGCGATGATGAGGCCAAACACCGGCGCCTTGAT
>JALYNE010000462.1 GCA_030773375.1 Pseudomonadota bacterium | reverse complement strand
GCGTTCTCTATCTCGGGCACTGGGACCATCTCGGGATTTGCCGTCCCGACGGTGTCGACCGCATCTGTAACGGAGCCGTCGATAATGCGAGTGGGATCGCGATGCTGATCGAGATCGCCGCGCGTCTGATTGGTGGAGAGCGGCCGCAGCGCGATATCCTCCTCATGGCGACCACCGCCGAGGAAATGGGACTGCTGGGCGCGCGATATTACGCGGCAAACCCGACGGTGCCGCTCAAGTCGATCGTGGCGGCGCTCAACGTCGATACCGTCGCGATCCACGGCAAAGGCGAGCCGGTTGCTGTGATCGGGCGGGGCATTGCCCAGCTTGACCGCCTCATAGCGGCCACGGCCGCCGAACTCGACCGGAAGATGGACGAGGATGCGGAAGCGGATGCTTTCGTCACCCGGCAGGATGGATGGGCGCTCGCCCGGGTCGGAGTTCCAGCCGTGATGGTCGGCGGGTCTTTTTCAGATATGCAGCAGCTCGGCGCCTTTCTTTCGGGGCCTTACCACAAGCCCGACGACGATCTCGGGCAGGACCTGATCCTGGAAGGCGCGGCTGAGGATGCGGCGCTGCTGATTGCGCTTGGCCGCAAGCTTGCCGATCCGAAGCTTTATCGGCCCCAGCCGCGCTAGCGCAGCCACCCATCCGTCCCTATGTAGCGGCACCGAATCCAGCGAGGAAAATATGGAAATCAGCCTGGGTCTCACCTTCGACGACGTGCTCCTGCAGCCGGCGGAATCGAGCGTGCTGCCGAGCCAGGCGGATACCCGGACCTGCATCACCAAGGAGATCGGGCTCAACATTCCAATCATCTCCTCGGCAATGGACACCGTGACCGAGGCTGACATGGCGATCGTGATGGCCCAGCTCGGCGGCCTCGGTGTGCTGCACCGCAACCTTTCGGTTGAACAGCAGGCTGCGGCTGTCCGGGCCGTCAAACGCTTCGAGAGCGGGATGGTGGTAAATCCCATCACCATGCGGGCGCACCAGACGCTGGCCGACGCGCTGGAGCTGATGGCACGCCACCGCATATCGGGCATTCCAATCACCGACGATGCCGGGACGCTTGTCGGGATCCTCACCAACCGAGACGTCCGCTTTGCGGAAAATCCAAACCAGCCGGTGTCCGAGCTGATGACCAGGGACGATCTTGTGACCGTTGGCCCAGGCGTCACCCAGGAGGAAGCGAAAAGGCAGCTTCACCAGCGCCGTATCGAGAAACTTCTCGTGGTTGATCAGAACCAGCGCTGCATCGGCCTTATCACCGTGAAGGACATCGAAAAGGCGGTCACCTACCCGAACGCAACCAAGGATGCGTCGGGGCGGCTGCGGGTGGCAGCGGCGACCACCGTGGGCGATAAAGGTTTCGAGCGGAGCGAGGCGCTCATCGACGCCGAATGTGACCTCATCGTTATCGACACCGCGCATGGCCACAATCGCGATGTCGCTGCGGCTGTCGAGAGGATCAAGAAGCTCTCCAACGCTGTCCAGATCGTCGCAGGCAATGTGGCGACGGCCGAAGCGACGCGGGCGCTGATCGACGCGGGCGCGGACGCCGTGAAGGTCGGCATTGGGCCAGGCTCCATCTGCACCACTCGCATCGTTGCCGGTGTTGGTGTTCCCCAGCTCACAGCGATCATGGACGCCGCCGGTGAGGCGGCGAAGAGCGGAACCCCCGTGATCGCCGATGGCGGCCTTCGAACCAGCGGCGACGTGGCCAAAGCGCTGGCCGCCGGTGCCTCGACCGTGATGGTCGGCTCGCTCCTCGCCGGAACCGAAGAAGCACCCGGCGAGACCTTTCTTTACCAGGGCCGCTCCTACAAAAATTATCGTGGCATGGGATCGGTCGGCGCCATGACCCGCGGCTCGGCCGACCGTTATTTCCAGCAGGACATCAAGGACCAGCTGAAGCTCGTGCCCGAGGGCATCGAAGGCCAGGTGCCATATAAGGGCCATACCAAGGACGTCATTCATCAGCTGGTCGGCGGTGTGAAAGCAGCGATGGGCTATACCGGTGCTGCCAGCATCGAAGAGCTCCAGAAGCGGGCGCGATTCATTCGCATCACCAATGCCGGCCTTCGGGAAAGCCACGTCCACGATGTTTCGATCACCCGCGAGGCGCCAAACTACCCGACGCGCTAGCGTCGCCGCCGGCTTGCTCGTGAGGTCGCCGCCTTGCCGAGATCGGGCCTGCGGATCCGTCCTATCGTCGCCGGCTGTGACGGCTCGCTATGCAGCATGACCTTGCCGACGGCGGGCTGAAGGAGCGTCAGAAATGACGATGCAAGCGTCTCGAAACGACCTCCTCCGATGAGGGAAGCCGCACGCGTCCAGGCCGCCATCGAGCTGCTCGACGAGATCGTCGCGGCGGCCACGAGCGGCGGGCCGGCCGCGGACACGATCATAAAGTCCTATTTCAAGGCTCGCCGCTATGCTGGATCGAAGGACCGGCGGGCCGTGCGCGACCTTGTCTACCGAGCCGTTCGTCGCGCGGGGGAGCCACCGCGCTCGGGACGCGCTGCCATGCTCGGTCTCGCCGAGGAAAGCCCGGATCTTATGAGCTTTTTCGATGGCTCGCCGCATGCGCCCGCACCCACGTCCGACGGGGAAGATGTCGCGCCGGCCGCGATTGCACCGGCCTGGCTGGCAGGCCGGTTCGATCCGCTGGTGGTGGAGGCGGAGCTTTCGGCTCTCCTCGAACGCGCTCCAATGGACCTCCGCGTGAACGGGTTGAAGG
>JALYNE010000461.1 GCA_030773375.1 Pseudomonadota bacterium | reverse complement strand
TGTAGCTGGACTCCAAGCTCGCAGGAGGCCTCGCTGGCCCAGCTTCTGGGCCATAGAGCAGCCGCCCACCTGGACGGCGACCTTGAGCATGAGAAGCAGCTCAGGGAACGGATAAAATCGAGCCTGCCGATCCGCTCCACCTGAAGCAGGATTTCACACCGTCCGCTTCGGCTTGCTGAAAACGCGGGTCACTTCGGGCTCGAACGAGTCGAGCGGATCGACGTTGAAGCTCGGGTCGAAGGCGGGCGCGTCCCACTCGTCGACGAGCTTTTCGGCGAAGGCGTACCACGGCTCCCCAGCGAAGCGCTGCCGGGCCTCCGCATCCTTGCCCAGATGCTCGTAATAATAGCGACCTTGGAAATCCTGGTGCCAGTAGATTGCCTGGTAGATGTGCTCGGAAACGTAAGGCTTCAGCATTTCGGCAGCGATCGGGCCGTGGTTCGGGATCGAGAAGAGCTTGCCGATGTCATGGCACAAGGCTGCGACCACTTCCTCGTCGCTCGCGCCGGCGCGGCGCGCCAGGGTCCCCGCCATCAGGCTGTGGGTGAGCTGATTGGCGGCGAAACCCACCTCGATCTCCTCGAGCCGCCGCAAGCTCTCCATGATCTGCCGCGGCGCGGCGCTGACCTGATGCCTGCCATGCTCCCTCGCAATGTGCGCCCAGTCCTCGACCGTGCCCTGCTTCATGTCGGTGAACATGTGCCTCTTCTACCATCTCCTGCGCGATGAAGAAAGTTGCAGGCTGCCCACTGTCTCCTGAGCAGGTCGTCCTGTCCATTTGAGACTTCTCTGCAAGCCAGGCCGCACACACGGAAGCACCTGAACCTGCGCGTCAGATCCCCTCAGAAAACCTCTTGCATCCGAAGGGGCGTCCACACACGGAGATTCCGCCGAAGGCGCTTTGCGCGATCCTTGGCAAGGCGGGGCTGGTTCCGCGGGCCCTTGATGTGTTAGGTGATGCGTAATCGACAAGGAGCTTTAGATGCGCGGGGCGCGGAACGCCACGCTGTTGATGAAGGCCAGCTTCGCCTCTTTCTGGGCAGGGGTGCTCCTCGCACTGATTGTTCTAGCCATTCCGACATCGGCGCAGACCGGGCGCTCAGTGCCGGTGCTTGAGGTCGACGGCCCGATTGGCCCAGCCACCTCCGACTACCTTTCGCGGGGCCTCTCCAGAGCAGCCGAAGACAATGTCCCGCTTGTGATCATTCGTATGGATACGCCGGGCGGCCTCGATACTTCGATGCGAGAAATGATCCGCGAGATATTGCGCTCGCCGGTTCCGGTCGTCACCTATGTCAGCCCGAGTGGCGCGAGGGCCGCCAGCGCCGGCACCTACATCCTCTACGCCAGCCATGTCGCCGCGATGACGCCTGGCACCAATGTCGGCGCCGCGACGCCGGTGCAGATCGGCGGCGGCTCGCCCTTCGCGCCTCAGGAGGAAAAAGAGAAGGACAAGGAGAAAGAGGAGGCGAGCAAGACGGAGCAGCCGAAGAGCGCAAGCGACGCTAAGGCGGTCAACGACGCCGTCGCCTATATCCGGTCGCTCGCTGAGCTGCGCGGCCGCAACCCCGACTGGGCCGAAGCCGCGGTGCGCACCGCCGAGAGCCTGTCGGCCAACGCGGCGCTCGAGCGGCGGGTGATCGAAATCGTCGCGCGCGACATGGACGATCTTCTCGCTCAGCTCCACGGCCGCACGGTCACCGCCGGCAGCGCCGAACGCACACTCGACACCCGCAATCTTGCGCTCGTCCATGTCGAACCCAATTGGCGCACCCAGCTGCTCGCCGCGATCACCAACCCCAATATAGCGCTCATCCTGATGATGATCGGCATCTATGGCCTGATCTTCGAGTTCATGAACCCGGGCGCGCTCTACCCCGGCACGATCGGCGCCATCTGCCTGCTGATCGGCCTTTACGCGCTTGCCGCTCTGCCGGTGAACTATGCCGGCGTCGCGCTCATGCTTTTAGGCGTGGCGCTGATGGCCGGCGAGGCCTTCACACCCTCATTCGGAATCCTGGGCATAGGCGGTGTCATCGCCTTCATCTTCGGCGCGACGATCCTGATCGACACCGACGTGCCGCAGTTCCAGATCAGCTGGCCGGTGCTCGGGGGGGTGGCTGTCTTCAGCCTCGGCATCACCGCCGCGATCGCGCGGCTTGCGATGACATCACGCCGGCGCAAGGTCGTGAGCGGCCGCGAGGCGCTGATCGGGTCGCGGGGCATTGTTCTCGACTGGCAGGAAGGGCGCGGCGGTCACGTGTTCGTTCACAGTGAACGATGGCGGGCGGGCGGCGTTGGTTCTTTGCAAGCAGGGGAACCCGTGCGCGTCACCGCTGTCGAGGGCCTGACGCTCCAGGTCGAGCCGGACCGGTCGGGAAAGGCTGTCGAGCCGTACCCGCCCCAAATAACGGAGGGTTAGATGGAATATCTGGGAAACTGGGCTGTTTATGTTCCTGCGGCCCTTCTCGCCCTTCTGTTCCTGATGGCGGCAATCAAGATCCTACGCGAATACGAGCGCGGCGTCGTGTTCACGCTGGGCCGCTTCACCGGCGTCAAGGGGCCCGGGCTGATCCTGCTCATACCCTATGTGCAGCAGATGGTGCGGATCGATTTGCGCACGCTGGTGCTCGACGTGCCGACACAGGACGTGATCTCACGCGACAACGTCTCGGTGCGGGTGAACGCGGTGATCTACTTCCGCGTTATCGATCCCGAGAAGGCGACCATCCAGGTTGAGGATTATATGGCGGCGACCAG
>JALYNE010000460.1 GCA_030773375.1 Pseudomonadota bacterium | reverse complement strand
GCTGACGCGGTTGGCCGCCAAGGTCGCGGCGTACACCCTTGGCCAACGGATCAACGGTTCCCTCGGCCGACCGCTGCGCCATTTGGCGGACCTGCTGGTCTAGCTCATTGCACATCAGTCGTCTAAGCGCCCGCCAGAGCCTGCACCCGCTTGCCGCGCGCGGCGCCGTGGCGGTAGATGTGCTCGGCAAGCGGTTGACTGCCGACGAAGGAGACGGCCTCTATGCCCGGGTGTTCGAGTATTCCGTCCACCGCGTCGCGCGACCCGTGGACGATGCTGAATACGCCGTCGGGCAGCCCGGCTTCGGTAAGCAACTCGCCGAGCTTTATGGCGGAGAGGGGGGTCCTCTCCGAGGGCTTGAGGATGTAGGCGTTGCCGGCTGCTATTGCTATGGGGAGGGTCCACAGGGGCACCATGCACGGGAAGTTGAAGGGCGTGATCGCGGCGACCACCCCGAGCGGGTAGCGGTAGCTTGTGTTGTCTATTCCCCCAGCCACGTCCCTGACGGTCTCTCCCATCAAGAGGCTCGGCATCCCGCAAGCGAACTCGACGACCTCTATGCCGCGCCGGACCTCGCCGCCGGCGTCCCTAACGTCCTTGCCGTTCTCGAGGGTAACCAAGTCCCTCAGTTCCTCGAAGTGCTCCTCCAAGAGCATCTTGAAGCGGAATAGCACCTGTATGCGCCGGATCACGGGGGTGGCGGCCCAATCCGTGAAGGCGGCAGAAGCGGCTTTCACCGTCCGGTCCACGTCCTCGCGGGTGGAGAGGGGCGTTTCGGCTATGGTTCCGCCCGTCGCCGGGTCGTAGACCGGCTCGGTCTCGTGGCCGTTCGCCCCCTCCCAACTACCACCGATAAGGTTCCTGACCTCACGGCGCATTTCTGCTTTGTTCGCGCCCTTCTGCATAAAGCATCCTCCTTCCGAGCGACACCCGAGTATGTGTCAATTCTGCTGGATAACTGAGAGCAAGCGCAATTCTGCTAATTGCACGATTTTGCACGAACCCTTCTTATCATGGTATGAATGAAACGTGAGCATTACGGTTAGGCAGCTGGCGAGTACCCCGGACTTTCGGACACGGGTGCTCGCCGGAGCATCGGGTCTTGATCGGGAGATCACTTGGGCGCACGTCTGCGAGTTGCCCGATCCGACGGAGTGGCTTGGCAAGGAAGAACTCTTGATGACGGTCGGATTCAGCATACCGGAAGGACCGGATGCTCAGGAGGCGCTCGTCGAGCGGTTGGTGACGGCGGGGCTCAGCGGTCTTCTAATCTGCGATCTGGCTTACGCGCCGGATGTTACCTATGAGATGCTCTCCGCCGCGGACCGGCTGTCGTTTCCCATCCT
The DNA here is from genome assembly GCA_030773375.1 of Pseudomonadota bacterium. Lineage (GTDB taxonomy): Bacteria > Pseudomonadota > Alphaproteobacteria > Sphingomonadales > Sphingomonadaceae > Allosphingosinicella. The sequence goes on along the minus strand of JALYNE010000460.1, from coordinate 1,425 downwards.
CTTGACCGCCTACGAAGTACCGTTTACTGCTATCTCGCGCACGGTTGGGGAGGCGAATCGAAGCGCGGAACACGCGCGGCTCTTGCAGGTCCTCCGCGTTTACGAGACGGTGCGCCTCGCGGTAAACGGTACTTCGGGCGTCAAGCTGTTCGACCAGCTCGGTGCCCTGTTGGGATGCGAATTCTTCGTGCTCGATCCCAAGAGCGGTGGCTCTCTGCTGGTGGATGGCCCACGGGTTCCCGAAGAGATCGCCGCCGCATTGACGGAGGAGATGACGCGAAGATCGCAGCCCATGCCGGCGATCTTGCGTCTACACGCCACCCCGCAACCCACGGCGGCCCTGCTCGTGCCCGCTTCGCGACCCGCTGCGCTGGTGGCAGCGGCTAGGACCGAAGATTTGCCGGATCTGTCCATTTTGCACCACATCACCGGCATAGCAGTGCTGGAGATAGAGAGGCTCGTGGCGGAATACGAGCGTAAGCGGCGCTTGGGATCCGAGTTACTCGCGGGTCTCATCGACGGTCGGATAGGAGCGGATTCGGCTGCCCACCTGCTCTCGGAGTGGAACCTTTCGACGGAGCCTCGGGTTCTTGCCTGTTGCACCGGGGAGGGCGGCACGGGCGAGCACTCGGACCTTCACCTCCGTCTTGGGGATCGTGGTATTCCTCACCTCCTGCTGAGACGCGCACCGTTGCTTGCTGCACTCCTACCAGACCGGCCGAAGGAGATCGACGCCTTCCGTCGAGAGATAGACCCGGCCTTTCCCATCGGCTTGAGCGATCTGATCGGCACCGTGTCGCGTGTGCCGGACGCTTACCGCGAGGCGCAATGGGCGCTCCAGGGAGCAAAAGCTGTCAGCAAGCCTATCTCGAGGTACGGCGATGATGCTGCCCTTTCGCCTTTCCTGCCCCGCAATCTCAGCGAGACGGATCGCGCCGTCTCGCAAATCCTCGGCCCCCTGCTCGACTACGACGCCACCCATGGCTCGCAACTCGTCGCGTCGCTAAAGGGGTTCCTCGCGCACAACCGCTCCTGGCAGCGGGCCGCCAGCGATCTCCACGTTCACAAGCAAACGCTCGTCTACAGGATGCGACGCGTCGAGGCCCTGAGTGGGCGGCGACTCGACCGGACGGGGGATGTGGCCGAACTCTGGCTCGCAATCCAAGCCGCAGAAGCATCCGGCATGGCACTCTAGAAACTAGGTCATAAATAGCGGGCTCTCCCGATCTTTAGGTGAAGGTATAGGGATAGCAGCTGGCTCGTCCGCTAAGTTCGGTACATAATGGTCGGCACAAGAACAGGAGGAGGTGCCGCCGATGCGCCCATTCAAGCGCGTGAAGATGCTCAACGCCGACGAGTACCGCTTCCTCAAGAAGACGGTAGCCAGCCGCAAGATGGCCGCCGGGAAGGTTCGGCGGGCGAGGA
>JALYNE010000459.1 GCA_030773375.1 Pseudomonadota bacterium | reverse complement strand
TTGCGCCCACACCCTTCTGCTGGCTGTTGCGCTTGACCGCGAGCAGAAGAAGCTCCGCCTCGCCAGCGACCAATCGCGCGAGCGTGAATCCGACGACGTCTTGGCCGTCTCGGGCAAGCGAAAGCCAGACGCCCTGCATCGGCATCAGTCCCGCGCACTGCGGTGCCGTCCAGGCTTCACCATAAGCGGGGTCGAAGCTGTCCTCCATGACCCGCATCACCGCGTCGAGATCGAGAATGCTGCCTTCCGCGACGATGATCGGTGAATTGCTCATTGCATGGGCTTTGCGTCGGGGCCGCGACCATAGATCGGCTTTGGCTCGAGCGATCTCAAGGCGTCCGGAAGCAAAGCGGCGTCCGCCGCGCGGGGAAGCACGTCATGCGCTTCACCAAAGCCGCGCACGCTCACCAGCAGTTCCGCGCCCGATCCGAACACCGCTTGCGCTGAGATCGACCCGGCGGCTTCCTCGGGCGCGAGCGAGCGGAGTTCGTCGCGGGGCATGAGTGGTTCACGGCCATAGCTCTGCACGAAAAGCTGCCCGTGTCCGCCGTGAAGCGCAACCGCTAAGTCGACCGCGGGCGCGGCGGCAGCCACAGCCGCGAGCGAGGAATAGCCGAAAAGGGGAGTGCGCCAGCCGATCGCCAGCCCGTGCGCTGCGGCCAGCCCCACCCGAACGCCTGTGAAGCTTCCGGGGCCGCAGTCCACCAGGATTCCCGCGGGTTTCCGCCCCGACAGCAGGTCCTGGATCATTGGGACCAGCCGCTCGGCGTGGCCTCGGCCGACCAGTTCGTGCCGCTCGTCGACCACTCTCGGACCTTCGATCAGCGCCACCGAACAGGCGACGGTCGCGCTGTCGATGACAAGCAGCATTGGGCCTTAAACGGCCTCTACCCTATCCACCTCGGGTACATAGTGCTTGAGGAGCCCTTCGATGCCCTGCTTCAGCGTCATCGTGGAGGAGGGGCAGCCTGAGCAGGCGCCGTGAAGAGCGAGGTAGACGGTGCCCTTTTGAAAGCCGCGGTAAACGATATCGCCGCCATCCTGAGCGACCGCTGGACGCACTCGCGTTTCAATGAGTTCCCGGATCTGCGCGACGATGTCGGCGTCTTCGGCGTCCTCGCCAATCTCTTCTGCCGCGACGGAGATCCCGGCGGCCGTGCCGGGCCTGAACAGGGGCGCGCCGCTCGAGAAATGATCGAGGAGAATGCCCAGTACCTGAGGCTTCAAGTCCCGCCACTCGACGCCCGGCGCCGCGGTAACGGAAATGAAGTCGCGTCCGAAGAACACGCCTTCGACGTCCCCGATGGAAAAAATCGCTTCCGCCAGCGGTGAGGCTTCGGCTTCCTCGAAGCTGGCGAAATCGCGCGTGCCGCCCGTCATCACCGTCTGGCCAGGCAGGAATTTGAGCGTCGAGGGATTGGGGGTCGGTTCGGTCTGGATCAGCATGCATCCCATGTGGCCCGCGCCAGCGGCGCGATCAAGTGCGGGGAGGTGAACCTCGCCTAACAGAGAGGTTCAGGGTCGGCTCAAGATAAGCAGCTTATCTCCCTCGGGAGGATGGCGGCCCGTTGCGTAGCTTTCGCCGCCATCCGCGTACCAGTATGAAGGAGTAGTCCCTTGCGTAAGCTTATTCTCGCCGTTTCGGCTGCGGCGCTCTCGGTTCCTGCCGTGCCAACGGCGGCCTTGGCACATGCGCCCCAGGAAACGCGCTCATGGCGCGGTTCGGACGGGCGCCTCCACTGCACGCGCCCGAACGGCACGACGGGCCTCATTGTGGGCGGCGCTGCCGGCGTCCTTGGGGGCCGCGCCATCGATCGGCGGGGGAACCGCGCCACCGGTACGATCCTCGGCGGCGCGCTTGGCGCTCTCCTGGGGACGCACGTGCAGCGGAACATGCTGAGCCGCTGCCGCTAATCCGTTCGGCTTCCGCCCTTCACCGCGCGGAGGGCGGAAGCGGCCGCTACTTTTTCTCGAACTTCCAATTGCGCCTTTTGCCCTCGGCCATCAAGCCCACTGCCTCGGCAATGCGATTGGCGCGGGTTGTGGGGCGCTTCGCCTCGGTCACCCAATCCACATAGTCACGCCTGGTGTTTCGACAGCCTCCGTGCACGACGCGTGAACCGCTTTTCGCAGGTGCCTAAGGATCGGCTGGGCGAAATCCGCCTGGGCGGCAATATAGGCGTCGACGCGGGGATCGGTGATCACAGGCCGATCTATTTCTTCTTCTCTGGCGGCATTTCGAGCAGCGGGAACTTGATGCCAAGCTGATCGAGGTAGGTCGCGTGGCGGGTGGGATCATAATAATATTTCTGAAGCGCAGGCTTGTAGCGCGCCATGATCTCCGAATTGATCTCAAGCGCCGGCCGATCGGCTGCCGTGATCATCGGCACATATTTCTGATCCTTGGTCTGCACGTCGGCGAAATAGTCGCGCGCCCGGCGGCGGAGTTCGGCGTTCGTCAGGAGATCCAGCGTCGTCATGGCAACGACCTTCGCGCCTGCGACCACGCCTTTGTGCGCGATCGGCGTGGCCATCGCGATTCCGTTGGACCAGTTGTGACCGGGAAGTTCCGGTATGTTGGCCGGGTAGCGGATGGTGATCGTCGGCACGACCCAGGACACGTCGCCGATATCGTCGGAGCCCCCGCTCTTGGGCTCCTTCAGAGGCGCTTCGAGCGCCTTCAGTTCGGTCGCGAGGCCCTCCTGTTTCTCAGCTCCGACGTTTTTCTGGACCAACTTGGCGAACGCCTGCTCGCCGGGCGTCCATTTCGGCA
>JALYNE010000458.1 GCA_030773375.1 Pseudomonadota bacterium | reverse complement strand
CTGATGAAGGTTGCGTACCAGCGGTAGGTCTCGAACCTCCCGCGCCCAGTCCAGTTGTCGCCGCGGCGCTGAAAATAAGGAGTGATCCGCGCCGTCCACTGCGGGTAGTTGCGCGGCACGATGCGAACCCCTCGATCCGTCTCGATCCGATAGCGCATGACGATGCGGCTCTTGCCGGTCAGCGACCCGTGCGGAAAGGTCACGTAGTGGACGCTGCCGGGAGCTTGCGGCAGATCGATCTGGAAGCCGCCGCGCGCGTTCGGCGCCGGATGCAGCGGCATTTCCCGTGAGTAGTTCCGCCCTCTGATGATCGGGCCGATCACCCACTCGGAGGGGCTCGTATAATTGGCTTGCGAACGGGCGCTCGTTTCCCCCGGCAGACCGGCGGTGACGAGCACCAGTGTGAGCGCGGATACGGTACGAACCAGCATCGATCGGTTCCAAACAGGTGCGTTCACCGGCCTATATCGCTGACGCCTTCTGCAGCCTGAACAGCCTGGCTGACGCCATTTCCGATCAGAAATGCCACTGCAACGTCCTCTTGATCGGCGGCACCGCATTTGCAATCACCTGTTGCTGGAGCACTTCTCCCGAAGGAACTTCTCCATGAAGGCCGGGCCAGCCACAATTCCAACTTTCGCAAACGCGGCGAGCTCACCGGGAACCTGCAAGCGGGCACTGCGCCTCGGCACTGCTCTTGGCGGAGCGGCTGCCGTTCTCGCGCTGCTGACCCCGCAAGCGGCGCACGCGCAGATATCTATAAGTAGCAGGGACTCTATCGACTTTCGATTCGACAGTCTCAGCACGAGCGGTTTCGCAGCACCAGCGCTTGTACTCCAGAGCGATCGGGACATCAGGGTGGTGGGGCGCAATGTCACCACAACGGGGCCCTCCTCCGCCGGCATAAACGCGAGGAGCGGCAGTTTCGACTGCGGGCCTGAGGGCCCTGGCTGCACTCGTGGTGGTAGCATAACGATCGACATCAGCGGCACCGTCCGTACAACCGGCCCGGGGATCACGGCGAACAACTCTTCCATCGGCACCGTCACGATCCGCGCAGCCAATGTGCAGGTTTCAACCAACTCGGTGGCAATTTCCGCAGGCAGCTTCAACAGCGTCAATATCAGCGCCAGCGGCACGGTCACCACCGGGCCGCCGGCCTCGCCTGGAGCGGGCGGGAGCCCCGCTATTCTCGCGTCAGCAGTAAGCGGTTCCTCCACCGTCACTGCTGCGAATATTTCAACAGTCTCCGATTTGTCGGACGGCATTCGGGCCATCAGTCGCTCCGGCAGCGTCGATGTGACCGTGAACGGCAATGTGAGCACTCAAGGCCGACTTGCGGAGGGGGTTGAGACGCTTGCGCCAGTTGGCACGGCGACGATAACGAACAACGGCAGGATCAGCACCTCGGGCCAAGACAGTCCCGGCATCAGGGCCCTTGGCCGAAATGTCGTCATCAGCGGCACCGGATCGGTGTCCACCAGCGGCGCTTCCTCCCCCGGCATACGTGCTTTGAGCTCGGCCGGAAGTCTCAGCATCTCCCAGTCCTCCGTCTCGATGACCGGCGACTTATCGCGCGGCGTGGAGGCCGATGCTTCAGGGGGCCGGTCACGATCAATCTCGGTCAGGTCAGCACGGCGGGCAGCCAAACCATTGGGATCCTCGCGACCGGCTCGTCCAGCAGCGCGAACGTGCGTTTCGATCGCGTGAGCACGACCGGCTCCGGAGCAGCCGGGGTTCTCGTCACCAGCTTTGGTGACATCAGCATCACAGGCCGCGATGTCACCACGCGCGGTCCCTTCTCCACTGGAATCTCCGCGCAGAGCGGCTTCTTCGACTGCGGCGCCCCCAATTGCGGCGGTGACGGGGGCAACATAAGCATCGAGACCAGCGGCACCGTCAGCTCGACAAGGTTCGGTATTGTCGCCTCGAATCGGACCGGAACCGTCACGATCCGAGCCGCGGATGTGGAGGTTTCAACCAACTCGGCCGCGATCGAGGCAAGCAGCGGCAACAGCGTCAATATCACCGTCAGCGGCACAGCCAGTTCCGGCCTGGCTTCCCCCCAAGCACCGGTCCGCGCAGCCGTTGTGGCCAGGGCGACCGGCAGCGCCACGGTCGCGGTTGCGAATGTTTCAACAGTCTCAGACTTCGCGGACGGCGTGAGCGCTTCCGCTACCCGCGGCGCCGTCGATGTGACGGTGACGGGCAATATCACTACCCGCGGCGGTTCCGCAGAAGGTGTCGACGCCCTTGCCCTCGCTGGCTCGGCAACGGTCACGAACAGCGGGACGATTGCAACATCCGGCGGTTCGGCAGGTGGGGTCGTCGTCCGCGCTAGCCGCGGCGCCACCGTGAACGGCGCCGGATCTGTGGCCACCAGCGGCGACCGCTCGACAGGCATAGCAGCCACAAGTTCGGGCGGCGGTGCGGTGAGCGTGGCGCAGGGCGCGGTCAGCACGAGCGGAGCCGACGCGCCAGCCGTGGCGGCTACTTCCTTGGGCAGCGGTGGTTCCGTCACCGTAAATGTCGGGTCGGTTCGCGCGACCGGTGTTAGATCCGCCGGGGTGATCGCCACGAGCGATGGCCCGGTCGCAGTGACCGCCGGAGCGGCAAGCGCGGCGGACGGCTCAGCCATCCTTGCGGCGAGCCTGGCAAGCTCCGCCACGGTCACCGTCAGCGGGCTGACGACCTCCGGGACGTCGGATGCAGTCTTTCTTGCCGCGGTCACCACGGCCACAGCCAATGTCGGCGCGGGTGCGACGGTCTTGGGAGG
>JALYNE010000457.1 GCA_030773375.1 Pseudomonadota bacterium | reverse complement strand
ACAAAGCAGTTGGGATGCCGCGCAGGGATGGGTCGGAAAGGCTTCTGTCGAGAACCTTTTCCATCCCGGCAACGCCGCGGCCATCGAAATCCGTCCAGCCGAGGATGTGAGCGGCAAGTGCCGTCTGCGGGTAGAGCCGCTCGGGCTCGCGGGCAAACTCGATGGCAGGTTCGCCCAACGCATTCACCGCGGAGACCAGTTCAGGCATTGCGCGGCGGCTGAGATAGACGAAGCTTTTGCCGGACTTCAGGATTGCAAGATATTGGTCGATCGTCCGCTCCGGCATCAGCTCGTTCAGCTTCGCCGCGAGATCCTTGGGCTCGCCGATCAACTTGTTCGGGTGAACGGCGATCGACCATGCATCGATCGTGCGGGCGAGCGGCGCGCCGTTTCGATCCACGACGTCGCCCCGCGCCGGAAGCAGGGGATTGGCCGTCGCTGCCACCGAACGGTCTGTGAAAAGCTGGAGGTAGAGCAGTCGCCCCACGATCAGGAAGGTGACGCCGGCAAAAACCAGCATCATCAACATCAGGCGGTGATAGGTAAGCGCGAGCGCTTCCTGCTGGCGCTGCACCGGCGCTTTCGAGCCCAAAGGGAAGGCGGACATTGCATTCATTGTCCGGCGGCGCCCCCGCTCTTCTTCTCTTGCTTGGCAGCCTCACCAATGGCCTTGACCAGCTTGTCGTCGATCAAGGCCTTCTTCTTCGTGGGCGCGGCGTCAGCAGAGACCTTCTTCGCGATCGTCGTTTCCACCGCCGCTTTCTTCGCTTCCGCCGGTTTGACTTCGGCCACTGTGAGCGAAGCGCGCTGGACCAGCGAGCGCGCCTGCGGCGCGGGAGCAGCGGCATATTGGACCCGCGGTTCGGCCCTTGGCTGCGGCTTGGCCTGCGCCTCGGTGGTGTCGGCAGCGGCCAACTGCACCGCCGCCCGTTCTTCCATCGTCTTCTCGCGCTGGTCGAATCGGGCGAGGGTCATTTCGTTCTCGAGAAACTGGGCCGAGGTTGGAGCGGCGAGCGCGAGGACGTTCGCATTCCAGCTTTCCAGCTGCTGCAGGCGTCCGCGCGTACCGAGTTCCGTCTGCAGCGTGCGAATGTCACGCTTGGCCATGATGATGCGACGCTCGAGCTTGGCAAGCTCGGCGCGTTCGGCCGCAACATTCAGCGAGAGCATGTAGCAGGATAAGGCCGCGACAGCGACGCCCGCGACCAATCCAACGGGCTTGAAACCCCGTGCCATCATGAAGCCATTCCTTTGTACGCGTGTGACCAGGAGGAAGCGGATGTGCGGCGGGCGACGCGAAGCGTGGCAGAGCGCGCACGGGGATTGGCGGCAGTCTCGGCCTCGCCGGCACGAACCGGCTTGGCGACTGCCTCGAAGGTTGCTGCCGGCCCAGCATCGGCCTTGGCCGGAAGATGGCGCGAGCCCGCCGGGACGGAGCCGCTACGCTCGCGCAGAAACCGCTTCACCAGCCGGTCTTCGAGACTGTGGAAGGAGACCACGGCGAGGCGTCCGCCGGGTTTCAGAACCCGCTCGGCAGCTTCGAGCCCGCCCTCGAGCTCCTCCAGCTCCTGGTTGAGGTGGATGCGGATGGCTTGGAAGGTGCGAGTTGCGGGATCCTTCTTCATGCCCGGCTTATGGCCGAGCGCCTTGCGCACCACCTCCGCAAGCTGCCCGGTCCGCTCGATCGGCCGCGCTGCAACGATCGCGCGTGCAATGCGGCGGGACTTCGGCTCTTCGCCATAACGATATATGACGTCGGCGATCGCCGCTTCGTCGGCAGTGTTGAGGAAGTCGGCCGCACTCTCGCCCTCTTGGCTCATCCGCATGTCGAGCGGCCCGTCGCCTTGGAAAGAGAATCCGCGCTCAGCCTGGTCGAGCTGCATGGAGGAAACACCAACGTCGAGCGTGACGCCGTCGACCGCCTCGATGCCGCGGTCGGCAAGCGCCTGACCCATCCGGGAAAAACGCTCCGGAACAAGGGTCAGGCGCCCCCCACTCTCACCCGCGAGAAGAGTACCGTCGCGGATGGCATCCGGATCGCGGTCAAACGCAACGACCCGCGCACCGGTGTTCAAAATGGCTTTGGCGTAGCCGCCGGCCCCGAAAGTACCGTCGACGTAAACTTCTCCTTCATTGGGAGAAAGGGCGGCAATCACTTCCTGAAGAAGAACCGGAACATGCGGAGCAGCTCCGGCGATCACAGCTCGATCCCCTTTTCTTCGAGGCGGTAGGCGGCAAGATCGCGCAGATCTTCGTCGTCGCTCTCCAGTGCCAGGCGTGGATTCCAGATTTCGAAGGTGCCGCCGACGCCGACAAATAGCGCAAGGTCCTCGATTAGGCCTTTGCGGCGCATCATAGGGGGCAGAATGATGCGGCCACTGCTGTCATAGGGCACATCTTCGGTGAGGCCGAATGTGCGGCGAGCCCGGGCATGGTGCGAGGCGACGTCGCCGCCGGCACTCTCCTCGGCGAGGCGACGACGCTCGTTTTCGGCGTAGAGGATGCGGGCATAGCCTCGATCATAGGCGTTGAGGCAGGGCGAGACCTCATGCATGCCGATAACGACCGCCTTGGCGTCGGAGCGGCGCTCGATCACCCCACGGATAAACGCCGGCACCGACAGACGCCCTTTGGCGTCCACCGCTGTCAGCGCGCTTCCGTTGAAGAGGTGTTCCAACTCCACCTTGCGTGCGCCCCCTCGGTACACGGCTCTCCCGTTCACGGACGCGCGCTCTTCGCGCCCGTGTGGCTTACTGCTTCAGCCAGGAAGTGCCCCA
>JALYNE010000456.1 GCA_030773375.1 Pseudomonadota bacterium | reverse complement strand
ATTCTCCGCGAAGCGCCCGGCGTGATGCTCGTCGACAAGCGCGAGAACGGCGGGTACGTGACCCCGGTAGAATGCGTCGGCGAATATGCGACCTACATCAGCCGCGTCCGCGAAGATCCGACGGTCGAGAACGGCCTTTCGATTTGGTGCGTTTCCGACAATCTGAGGAAAGGCGCCGCGCTCAACGCCGTGCAGATCGCCGAGCTGCTCGGGCGCAGGCACCTTCAGAAGGCTGCCTGAGGACCAGGAGCGGCTTTCCTCCAGAGGGTCAACCGGCGTAGGAACGGGGATGCAAAAGGTCCCAACTTGCCTCCTCTGCTGTGGCTTGCCCTTGCGTCAACAGGTCGTGAAGTCGGCGACGCCACATGCCCTATGAAATGAGCGGCGGCTGCGCATGCGGGCGCATCCGCTACCTCGCTGGCGTGGAGGATGGCGAGGCCTATCTGTGCCACTGTCGCATGTGCCAGCGCGCGACCGGAGGCGTGTCGATCGCGTTCAAGAACCTCCGCAAAGAGGCAGTTCGCTGGGAAAGCGAGCCCGACTGGTACTCGTCTTCGCCGATCGCCCGGCGGCCTTATTGCCGGGAATGCGGCACCTCGCTCGGCTTCGAATACCCCGACAGCGGCAACATGGACCTGACGGTGGGCTCGTTCGACGATCCGTCCCCTTTCGTCCCAAAGCACCATTTCGGGGCCGAGAGCATGCACCGCGCCTGGATCAACACCGAGGGGCTTCCCGAACACAGAACGGACGAATATCAGCCCATCGTTGACCGCTGGATGAGGAAAGTTGGCAAATTCCCCGACTAGGCACAGCTTCGCCTCTTTCGACGGCACCGAGCTGGTGTGGCACGAGCTCGGAAATGCCGAGGCACGTCCGGTGGTCCTCCTGCACGGCCTTTTTTCGGACGCAGAGACGAACTGGATCCGATTTGGGCATGCCGCCGAGATCGCTGGTCGCGGCTTTCGTGTCATCATGCCGGACCTTCGCGCTCATGGCCACAGCGCCAGGCCGCACGACGCTGCAGCCTACCCGCCGGACGTGCTCGCGCACGATGGCTTCGCGCTGATCCGCCACCTCGAACTGACGGACTATCATCTCGGCGGTTATTCGCTCGGCGGGCGTACATCCGTGCGCATGGTGATCATGGGCGCGACCCCGTCGCGGCTGACCGTGAGCGGAATGGGTCTGAGGGGCCTCCTCTCGACCGGCGGGCGCGCAGCACATTTCCGTAAGATACTGACCGGCCTTGGCACGCACCCGCGCGGCTCCCCCGAATGGCTCGCGGAAGCTTTCTTGAAGACCACGAAAGGCGATCCTGAGGCGCTGCTTCCGCTCCTGGACAGCTTCGTCGATTCGAGCGAAGAAGAACTTCTCCGCATCACCATGCCGACGCTTGTGCTTGCCGGTGCGGAGGACCAGGATAACGGACCCGCTGAGGATCTTGCCGAACTTCTCGCGAACGCCCGCTTCGTCGAGGTGCCTGGAAACCATATGAGCGCCGTCACCAAGCCCGAGATCGGCCGCGCCATCGCCGCCTTCCTCGCTTCTTGAACAGCCTCTGTTCAGGAGCGGGCCTTATGACAAAGATCAAAACAGACCGACGAGGATGCCTCCCATGAAAGCAACGATTTCCGCGCTTGCGCTCGCAATTTCTCTGGCGGCCTGCACCACTGCTTCTGCGGACGGACAATCAGCCGCTGCGGTGCCGCCTCCTGCCCCGATGCCGGCTGACAATGTCGCCGCGCCGACCGCCGCCGATGCCGACGCTTTCGTCCAGCGCGCCGAGAAGGAACTGGCCGACATCAGTGTTGATGTGAACCGCGCGGCGTGGGTGAATGCCACCAACATCACCGAGGACACCGATGCGCTTGCGGCCAAGGCCGGCGCGGAGCTCACCGAGCTTCAGGTCAGGCTGGCGGCCGAGGCGGCGCGGTTCGACAAGGTTGCCGCCCTGTCGTTCGACACCCGGCGGAAGCTCGACATCTTGAAGCAAGGCATCGTCGCCCCGGCTGCGAACGTGCCGGGCGCGGCCGATGAGTTGAGCACGCTCCTTACCGGGCTTCAAAGCGCCTATGGAAAGGGCAGGGGCACCTACAAGGGCAAGCCGACGAGCGGCAACGAGCTCGAGGCGCTGATGGGCACCGAGCGCGATCCGGAGCTCCTGAAAGAAATGTGGGTCAGCTGGCACAGCAATGTCGGCCGTCCGATGAAGCAAAATTATTCGCGTTTCGTCGAGCTTTCGAATGCGGGCGCCCGCGAGCTCGGCTTTGCCGATACCGGCGCGATGTGGCGGTCGGGTTACGACATGCCGCCGGACGAATTCGCGGCAACGGCCGATCGGCTTTGGGACCAGGTGAAGCCGCTTTACGATCAGCTTCACTGCTACACCCGCGCGAAGCTCAACGAGAAGCATGGCGACAAGGTCCAGCCCAAGACCGGCCCGATCCGCGCCGACCTGCTCGGCAATATGTGGGCTCAGGAATGGGGCGACATATATGACGTCGTTGCGCCCAAGGGCGCCGGTGAGGTCGGCTATGATCTGACCCAGCTGCTGGTCGCGAAGAAATACACACCCGAGAAGATCGTCCGCACCGGCGAAGGCTTCTTCGGCTCGCTGGGTTTCGCGCCGCTTCCGGCCACATTCTGGCAGCGCTCGATGATCACCAAACCCGAGGATCGTGAGGTCGTCTGCCACGCCTCCGCCTGGAACATCGACAATGTTGACGACATCCGGATCAAGATGTGCACCAAGGTGAACGCGAACGACTTCGTCAC
>JALYNE010000455.1 GCA_030773375.1 Pseudomonadota bacterium | reverse complement strand
GTGTTCTTCAACGATACGGCTGGTGGCGTTACAGGTATGTTCCGGCGAGTCGTGGGTGTGTTGCAAGCGAGCTGGTCAGCCAGCCTGCTCATGGGCATCGTCTTTGCCGCATTGATCGCAGCAGCTCAAACCGGGAGCGCAACGTCCTACGCCGGACTGTCGATTGGCGGGATTTTGATGTCGCTCTACGTGATGAAGAGTGCCGTCGAGACGTTGATCACCAGCATGAAAACCATCAGCGCATCGCTGGGCGCAGCCAGCGGGCTGTCAGGCGGGGGAACGTTCGCCAAAGCAGCCGTCGGCGGATTGGTTGGCGGCGCGGCCGGCGCGGCTCTGGCAACCATGGCGACGGGTACATCCATGGCGACGACCGGCATGGCCGCGTACCGTGGCAGCGGCGGCAATCGTCGGTATGCAGCTGCGGCCGCGCTCGGGCGCATTCAACCCGTTGCGCGGCTGGGTGAGGTTGCGGCGATGATGGGCGTGCAGAATGAGTGGACCGAGGGCATGTATGCCTCGCGGCTCGCTGCCAAGAGCAAAGACGGCGGGACCGCGTTCCGCAGGATGCGCGACCTATCAGCCAAGGATGCTTCAAAGAAAGTCGGTGGCAAAGACGGCGCAACCTTCGCCGAACGCGCCCAGCAGCGTGATCTGGCTCGCCAGCTGAAGGCCCAGGATCCGCACGATCATCCTACCGTAGCCGCGGTCAAGCGCTTGCGCGCCGTGGGCCGTGGGATCGGCCGTATGGGTGATGCGGTTGAAGGTGCGGTGCTCCGCCCTGGACAGGCAGCGCGAACTGCCGGACGGGCACTCGGAAAGCCATTGGCACCCGCGCGGAGAAACCTCGCGGGCATCCGCGCCGATGGTCAGTCACCCTATACACCTGGCGGAACTGCACGCGCCGCAGCCCGCGCCTTTGCCCGCGGCTCGTTTACGAACCGGGACATGCTGGGGATGGTCCTTACTGGCAAGGACGATGATGCCCCAGAAACCATCAAGTATGTCGATCGCGTTCCGGACTCCCACATTCCGAGCACGGCGGAAACCGAGCGGGCCACGCCCGCGCAACGAGCTGCCTGGCTGCGCCAGGGACATCATATTCAGCGGAATAGCGACGGGACCTTTACCCACTGGAACAAAGCAGAAGGGCTAAAGGAGATGGCTGAGCAGGCGGCGCTGGACCGACACGAGGACCCAGACGAGGAGGGTGACAGCGGTGACAGCAGCGACGCAAGCTTCTACGATGAGCGTGGTAACTGGCGGGATGGTGACGCGCCGGCTGCCGACACTTCACGTGCGGTCGGTGTGATCCAGCGTGCCCGCACAGCGAGCGTCGCCCGATCCCTGGCTCATGGGCAGCGTTCTCGCAGCGGCGCACCCCATCAGCGCCCGCGCATGATGACGTCACGCGAGCGCGAGCAACGTAACGCAATCAGTTCCTCGCTGCGGGACCAACAGGCGATGAACGCCGAGGCAGCTCGCAGGCAAGCGCAGCGGGCACGGACACAGAGCGTTCTTGCACGTGGTCGACAGAACAGCAAGCACCGCACGACTCATCGAGCACAGCCATCTATTCCGAGGCTGGGCGCGGCCCGGATGTGGAAGCAACAGCTTAAGCAGCATATACCGAACGATCCGCAATCTTAATTGCTTGTAGCGCAGTGGAAAACCTTATGCAGCCTTCAATCTACCCCACAGGAGACCACAGACCCATGCGACGCGCTTTTGCGACGGGGCTGACGCTCGCCGTCCTAATCCTCTCGTTGGTCGCGGCAGGCTGGGCCAACGTGCCCATGTCGCCGACGACCGAGCTGGCCATGACGACCTCACAGGCCGATCCATCACCCACAACCATCCTCATCACGAACACAGTGACCGGGACCGAGCCGACCCCGGATGCCCATGAGCCGAACGATACACATGCGCAAGCAACGCTGCTCACCGTCGGGCAGCGCCTCGATAAGCTTTCGTTCTGGCCGGTGGACGACGTTGACCACTATGCGGTTGACGTCACGGAGAACCAGATCGGCCAGTTGCTGGCAATCGACACCTATCAGCAGCTCGGGCTCGACACCAAACTGCGGCTGTTCCAGCCTGACGGCTCCCTGGTCGGCGAGAACGACGACCGCTCTGCCACCGATACCAGCAGCCATATCGAGGTCACCGTAGCGGTCGGCGGTCGGTACACCATCGAGGTTACCAACCGGAGCCAGACCCACCCCGACTTCAAAACGTACAGCCTGGAAACCGACTGGAAGGTAGCCAAAGCAACGCCGACAACGTCAGCCAGTGCCGTCGCCTCGGCAGCACCTGTGGTTGCAGATGCTCTCGAACCCAACAATACCTGGGAGCAGGCGCGCGAGATTCCGATTGGGGAAGCCGTCAAAGGCTTGAATTTCGTGTGCCCTGATGCCTCGGGCTGCGTGGACAACGATTTCGTGAACGTCGCCTTGAAAGGCGGGCTGTGCTATCGGATTGCGACGAGCGAGCTCTCGGCAGGCGTCGACACGAATCTGATTGTGTATGGCCCGAACCGTGACCTCCTTCCGCCCTTGATCGGCAACGATGACGCGGCGCCAGGCGAGTTTCGAAGCGAAGCCGTGCTGTGCCTTCCCGACACCTTTGGCGCGGCCAGCGGTTATGTGCTCGTCGGGAATGTCGGTAATCGCCTGCCACCCGAACCCGTAGCAAGCCGCACCTACACGTTGGAGGTCGAGGTCGTTCAGCCAGCCACACCGACGCCAACTCCTTCTCCGACAAGTGAGCCTGCCACGCCCGCGCCTGCTG
>JALYNE010000454.1 GCA_030773375.1 Pseudomonadota bacterium | reverse complement strand
CTCAACCCATTGTTGCAGGACCCGGGCCTCGCCTTTCACCCACCGACGCTCTACGTCGGCTATGTCGGCATCTCGGTTGCCTTTTCCTTCGCGGTCGGCGCTCTCCTTACCCGCGAGGTCGGCTCCGCCTTTGCCCGGGCCATGCGCCCATGGGTGCTCGCCGCCTGGGTCTTCCTGACACTTGGCATCACTGCGGGAAGTTATTGGGCTTATTACGAACTCGGCTGGGGTGGCTGGTGGTTCTGGGATCCGGTCGAAAATGCTTCCCTGATGCCGTGGCTCGCAGCGACGGCCCTGCTCCATTCGGTGACGGTGCTCGCCACGCGCGACAGCCTGCGGGCCTGGACAATCATGCTCGCCGTGGTCGCCTTTTCGATGTCGATGGTCGGCACCTTCCTCGTCCGCTCCGGCATCCTCACCAGCGTTCACGCCTTCGCGGTAGACCCGCAGCGCGGGGCCTTCATTCTCATCCTGCTCGCTTTGTACATCGGTGGCGCGCTGACTTTGTTCGGCCTGCGCATCGGCACGGTCAAGGAAGGAGCCACGTTCGAACCTGTCAGCCGGGAGGGCGCGCTCGTCGCGAACAACCTGCTCCTGTCCGCGATTCTCGGCATCGTGCTCGTTGGAACGCTGTACCCCCTCGGGGTCGAGGCAGTATCCGGCGAAAAGCTTTCGGTGGGTCCGCCTTACTTCAACAGCGCGGCTGGGCCGCTGGCTCTCGCGCTGGTTGCGATCATGGCGGCGGGGCCGTTGATCCGCTGGCGCCGGGACAAGGCGCGCGAGGTGCTGCGTCGGCTGGTTCTTCCTCTTGTGGTCGCCGTTCTGGCCTTGGCCACGCTTTTCGTGCTCGTCCCGGGCATGCGCATTCTGCCGCTGCTCGGGCTGGTGCTTGCGCTTGGAACGGCGGCAGCGAGCGTCGCGCCCTTGTGGAAGCGCAACCTCCGCCGGACGCCGCTGTTCACTTGGGGTATGGTGATCGCCCATCTGGGCATCGCCGTCAGTCTTGCTGGAATGGCATGCGAAGCGGCCTTCACCAAGGAGACCCTGGTGGCGGCATCGCTTGGACAGACCGTGGCAGTCGGCCCCTATTCGGTCCGGCTCCAGGCCGTTGATCCGATCGCAGGCCCGAACTGGACTGCAAACGAAGCGACCCTCACGGCCCGCCGCGGCGAAGGCGAGCCTTTGGTTTTCAGGCCGCAGGCGCGCACCTTCAGCGCGCCGCCCACCGAAACCAGTGAAGCTGCGATCGCGACGTTGGCTGATGGGCAGCTCTACACCGTCCTCGGCAAGGCGGACGAGCAGGGGCGCTGGCAGCTTCGCCTGTGGTGGAAGCCGTTCGTGACGCTGATCTGGCTTGGCGGCGGCCTTGTTGCCCTGGGCGGCATCCTTTCCATCGTCGGCCGGGTGCGGCGCGAGCGGCGGGCAAGATGGGAGGAGGCGTACGCATGAAGCGAGTCGTGCTCTGGGTGCCGCTTGGCTTGTTCCTGATCCTTGTCGCCACGGTCGCGCTTGGCCTCTACAGGCCGGCCGAGCGGACCATTCGCTCGCAAATGGTCGGGAAGCCAGTTCCCGCCTTCACGCTGCCCGAGGCTGTGCCGGGACGCCCAGGGCTCACCAGCACGGCATTTGAAACCGGAGAGCCTCGCCTGCTCAACGTCTTTGCAAGCTGGTGCGGGCCGTGCATCGCCGAAGCGCCACAGCTTATGGAACTCGCCCGGCGCGGCGTGCCGATCGATGCGATCGCCATCCGCGACAGGCCTGAGGACGTTGCCGAGTTTCTGGCCAAATGGGGCGATCCCTACCAGGGGATCGGGTCCGACCGCGACAGCAGCGTGCAGCTTGCACTGGGATCATCGGGCGTTCCGGAGACATTCGTTATCGACGGCGAGGGCATCATTCGCCACCAACATGTCGGCGACATTCGCCCTGAGAACGTGACGGAGATCCTTCAAGCATATGAGGCCGCGCGGTGAGTATAGGCTTCAGCCGGATGGCAGCGGCCGCCGTCTGTCTCCTCGTCACCACTGCTCCACTGTCTGCCGAGTCGGTAATGCCGCCCGCCGAATATGCTTATACGCAGCTTCCCGATCCGAAGCAGGAGGCGGTGGCCAGTCAGCTGATGCAGACACTGCGCTGCCTCGTCTGCCAGGGTCAGTCGATCGCGGACAGCGACGCGGAAATGGCGGGCGACATGCGTGCAATGGTCCGGCGGCGGGTCCAGGCGGGCGAGTCGCCGGATGAAATTCGCAGCTGGCTCATCCAGCGCTACGGAAAGTGGGTGAGCTACGATCCTCCCGTGGAACCTGTGACCTGGCCACTTTGGGCGGCGCCGATCCTGCTCCTGGGCGGAGGCCTCTATCTTGCGCGCGGTCGTTTTCGACGGAAAAGCCGCTGATGGGCTGGCTTCTGATCACTTTCTTTGCGGCTGTGCTCCTCCTTGCATTGTGGCGGGTTGCAGGGTTCGACTGGGTGGCGCTCCAGCTCGTCGGCTCGGCGCTGCTCGTCGCGATGGCGGGCTATGCCTGGCAGGGAAGCCCCGGCTTAGCCGGGAAACCGGTGCCGCCGCCAGTGCGGCAAAACCTTCCGGATACGGCATTTGCGGCGACGCGCGAGGCGGTGCTCGGGCGCGTCGACACCGCCTCGCGCTGGCTTACCATCGCCGACCATTTCCACCGCATCGGCGACACGCAAAGTGCTGCGGGCGTGATCCGCGCGGCGCTCCGCGCTCATCCCAGGGATCCGGACCTTTGGGTGGGTCTTGGCAATGCACTGGTGATTCACGCTGGTG
>JALYNE010000453.1 GCA_030773375.1 Pseudomonadota bacterium | reverse complement strand
GCCGTTCCTGCAATGTGACCGAGCGGTTCCATGGTCAGTGCGCTTGCGTTGGCGCCAACAAGGCCGAAGCAGGCCAATGTCACGGCCTGGAGCGCCACGAAGGTCCAGATGCTTTCGCTGACGATCAGCGAGACGAGTAAGTGCACAAGCGCGGACACCGTGAAGGCGACCAGTGCCCACAGCAGAAGTCGCCGCGGGCCGAGCCGCATGACCAGCCGTGAATTCGCGTAGGAACTGAACGCCATTGGGCCGGCGATCGCCGCAAAGGCAAGCGCGATCAAATCCGGCCGCCCGAAGACATCGAAGATGATTTGCTGGATGGAACCGATGAAGGCGAACAAGGCGCCCAACGTCAGCGTCGATACCAGCGTGTTGCCGATCGACTGCCTTGTTCGAACAAGGGTTACCAATGCGTCTGCCAGATGCGCCGCGGAGAGGGGACAGCGCCGATCTTCGGGCAGTGTCTCTGGAAGCCGCAGCAGCGTCCAAACGATAAGGGCTGCGGCATAAACGCCAAGCCCGATAAAGATGTGGCGCCATGTCGCGACGGCTAGGACGGCTTGCCCGAAAGCCGGTGCGAGAACCGGGACGATCATGAAGATAATCATCACCAGCGACATGATCTGAGCCATGGCCGATCCCTGGAAGCGATCGCGCACGATCGCGATCACGAGGACGCGGGTGCCCGACGCGGCGACGCCCTGCATGGCGCGGGCGGCAAGCAGAAGTGAAAAGCTCGCCGCAATGCCTGCGAGAGTCGCGAAGATCGCGTAGAAGACGAGGCTCCCGACGAGGAGCCCCTTGCGCCCGAACCGGTCCGACAGCGGCCCATAGGCGATCTGCGATACCCCGAAGCCGATCAGATATGCAGTGATGACGAGCTGACGCTGATTGGCCTCGCCGACCCTCAGCGCTTCTCCGATCGCCGGAAGCGCTGGAAGCATGGCATCGATCGCCAGCGCATTCGACGCCATCAGCGCCGCCATCAGCACCACGAACTCGCGCATCCCTGGTCCTGCCCAACCCGTGGCGTGGCTTTGTTGATTTGCCTCAGCCATTTCATTCCCTGTTGATGTGCTGCCTTGCACAACGAGTGCCGTGCGGGACGAAGCGGGCGGGCACAAGTTCCGCCGCGGTGCTTGCGGATACGAGTGAAGACGTCTTTACGGACTTGCCCCGAAACATCGCGAAGCACCCTTCGCCAAAGCACGATCAGCCTCTAGAAGCGCGTTCGTGAGTCCGACTCCCCGCGTTCGCCTGATCGGCGCCCCGACCGACTGCCACTCCTCCTTCCTTCGGGGGGCAGCTGCCGCGCCGCCGCTGATAAGGGCGGCACTTCATTCGGGCCACAGCAACATGACAGCCGAAAATGCCCTCGAAATCGGAACCGACATTTTGTTGGAGGATGTCGGTGATCTGCCGCTGTTCGAGGCCGAGGGGGACTTCGCGCTGATCCGCGATGCCGTCGGCTCCGCCGCCGCGCAAGGCGCAGTGCCGCTGGTGCTCGGTGGAGATCATGCCATCAGCTTTCCGGCGCTCGAAGCCGTTGCCGCGGTTCACGGCGCGGTCGACATCCTCCACTTCGATGCCCATCCGGATCTTTACCATGACTTCGAAGGCGATCCGCACTCCCACGCTTCCCCCTTCGCACGGATCATGGAGCGCGGCCTGGCCCGCCGGCTCGTCCAGGTCGGCATCCGAACCCTCAATCGCCACTGCCGCGAACAAGCGGATCGCTTCGGGGTCGAGATAGTCGAGATGCGGAACTTTGCATCAGAGCGCGTGCCGATCCCGGACGGACCGCTTTATATCAGCATCGATCTTGATGGCTTCGACCTGGCGGTTGCGCCAGGTGTTTCGCATCACGAGCCCGGCGGGATGACCGCGCGCGAACTTCTGCAGGTCCTCAGCCGTGTCGGCGTGCGCGTGGTCGGTGCGGACGTCGTAGAGTACAACCCGCTCCGGGACATCAACGGCGTCACTGCGGTGCTTGCCGCCAAGCTGGTCAAGGAAGTTGCGTCGCTTGCTGGAGGCCGCAGATGATCATCGTCCACCACCTCGAAAATTCGCGCTCGCAGCGTATTCTTTGGCTGCTGGAGGAGCTCGGCTTTCGTTACGAAGTCCGCCGCTATGAACGCAACCCCCAGACGATGTTGGCGCCGCCCGAGCTCAGGAAAGTTCATCCTCTCGGGAAGGCTCCAGTCGTTGAGGATGAAGGCTGGATCGTCGCCGAAACAGGCGCGATCGTGGAGTATCTCGTCGACAAAGCCGGCGGCAAGTTGGGGCCACCAGCGAACCGGGACGAGGTCCTGCGCTACCGCCACTTTCTTCATTATGCGGAAGGCTCGATGATGCCACCGCTCTTTGGGCTGCTCGTCGTCAATCGACTGGGGCTGCTCGGCCGCCCCGCAAAGCCAAGCATCCAGCGCATGATCGACGTGCATCTCGATTGGCTCGAAAGCGAGCTCGGCGCGCGTGACTGGTTCGTAGGCGAGGCGTTCACCGCCGCCGACATCATGATGAGCTTTCCGCTCGAAGCCTGTCGTGCCCGTGCGGGCCTCGACGACCGGCGGCCGAACCTCACGGATTGGCTGGAGCGAATCCACGCCCGTCCGGCCTACGGAGCCGCGCTGAGCCGCGGCGGCCCCTATGCCTACGCCTGACGAGACTCGTTCCCGGTTGGACTGAACCGCGAACGGGTCCAGTTTCCTTTGTTGCCGAGCTTTGCGAGCCGTCGGGTCATTCCACCTGACCGACAAGCACTCTAGACGCGTTCCCGGTTGGATTGAAC
>JALYNE010000452.1 GCA_030773375.1 Pseudomonadota bacterium | reverse complement strand
AACTCGCCATTCAGCCAACGGCGGTCGGGGTCGACCTCGTGCCCTCCAGTATTCGCCTCAACCGCGCCCAGGAAGAGCTCTCAGCCGCCGTCCAGCGCGAGCTGGTGTTGCAACGCTTGCTTGAGCCTGTCAGTCGGCAGTACGACTTGATTCTGATCGACACCCTTCCGTATTTAGGCATTTTGGTGATCAATGCGCTGGTCGCAGCGCATGAGGTGCTGATCCCCATGGAACCCGAGTATCTCGCCGCCGAGTCGGTCACCATGATGCTCGAAGATATCGAGTTCATTCACCGCTCGGGGCTGAACCCGCACCTCAGCGTGAGCGGCATCCTGCTGACCCAGGTGGACCAGCGCACGGTCATCCATCGTCAGGTTGCCAGTCACATGCGCAGTGAGTTTGGCAGTCGCGCCCCAGTGTTTCACACCATGATTAAGCAGTCGATCCGCTTTCCTGAATCGCAGGCCTGTCACCAGTCAATCCTGCACTATGAGCCCGGGGGTGAGGGGGCTACGGCCTATCGTGCGCTCGCCAAGGAGATTCTCGATGCCACGACCTAAAAACTTTATGACGCACGGTCCACGCCCCAAGGCGGCGCTGGAAGATGAGATTGCGGCGTTATATGAGCGGGAGCACCCCCGGGAGCGCCGCGAAACCCGCAATGTGCCGACCTCGCAAATCCGCCCCAACCCGTTCCAGGCCCGCCGGACATTCCACGGATTGGACGACCTGGCCCAGGCGATCCGGCTCCACGGCTTCACCAGCTGGCTGCGAGTCCGACCGGACCCCAGCGAGCCTGGCTTCTACCAACTGGTCTACGGCGAGCGGCGGCTGCGGGCAGCGAAGGTCGCCGAGCTGCCCGAGGTACCCTGTGAAATCGTCGCGCACGACGATGATCAGATGATCGAGATCGGCCTGGCGGAGAATATCCAGCGCCAGGACCTGGACCCGCTTGAGGAGGCCCAGGCCTTTCAAACCTTGATCGAGCAGCGGGGCTACACCCAGCGTAGTCTGGCCGCGCGCATTGGGAAAGACAAGGGCTATGTCGAGAACCGCCTGGCGCTCTTACGCACGCCGGAGGACGTCCAGCAGATGGTGGCGCAGCGCCCAGCAGCGATGAGCGCGGCTCGGGCCATTGCTAAATTGCCGACCCCCGCCGAGCGGCGACCCCTGATCGAGGGCGTGCTCACCGAACAACTGACGAAACAGGATGTCTACGAACTTGTCGGGCAGACCTTGGCACCGCTCGTGGCCGAGCCACCGATCCAACGCGCGCCGCTGCGACCGGCCACCTTGTTGGAAGTGCCAAGGGGTGCGGCGGCAGCGCCGTCGCCGCCCGATTTTGATCGCACCCTTCAGCGCGACATCAGCCTGCTGCGCACGGTCTTTGCCCGTTGGAAAGACGCCCTGCCTATGACCAGTTCGCAGCGACGGCACGTCCTGGCCTTTATGGAAGACGACTTGCTTCAGGAAATAGAGGAGCTGCTGCATGCGCTCCGTGATGCAGCACAACGATAGCATCTAAACATTATGTCTGCCTGTCTGGAAAGACGGCACCTTTACAACATTATGTCTGCCTGCCTGGAAAGACGGCACCTTTACAACATTATGTCTGCCTGCCTGGAAAGACAACTTGTCGGTCAGGTAGCTGTAGTGCGCTCTGACAGCGCTACGTCAGGCGGCATGACGCGGGTGACCCACGTCCGGCAACTGAACTTTGGACAGGTATCACCGTGCTGGGTAGCGGCGTTCCTGGTACGCCATCATTTCTGTCAGCTTCCAGGGCTAGGCGCAATGACGCTGGCGGCGAGGCTTGACAGCTCCAACGAACGCCTGATCACTGCCGGCGGTACGACCAGTATTCCATTTCCAGCAGCGCGTGCCAACTCACTAGCGCTCGCTTGGAGCAGGCTGTCTCACTAGGGGTCCAGCGGAAGCTCCTTGTGTCTTCAGCCACACTGCCCGGGCGGCAACCTCGGGCAGTGTGGCTAGTCGTGAACCACAAATACCATCCATAGGTTGTTAAGGTGCTGTCGATGACAACCATTGTGCACAGCTGTCACCGCCGGGCTGCCTATGTAGCCCAGTTACTGCTGACGCGGGTTGTCGCTACCCGGCGTCACTGCCCGCACCGGCCCGCGTGTGCAGCTGCCGGCACCGCCGACGCAGCCTGATCAGCGCATAGTTGGCCTGCTCAGTCCGGTGCAGCGGCGTGCCCTCCAAGCGTGAGTCCGTGTGTTGAGTCAAGGCGCAGCCGGTCCCCAACTGCCATCCGTTTCGCCGCTAAAAAGCAGTGCCGCGAGCGCCACCAGCCGATGACCGTCGCGTCCGCTACTGGCTGCACGGTGGCAACGCCAGAGGCGGTGCTCTGGCGCCTCCGCCACGTCCAGCCGTCCGTCTGCCGGCAGTCCACAGCGCCGTGTGAACATTGCGCCACGTCTTGGTCACGTTCGCCACCTAGCTTTCCAAGGCTTTCACGCTTGACATAAACAAGAACTTGTCGCTGCGCATGATCAATGGTTGGTGCCGCTGCCGCCGCTCGGCGCTGCAAACACAGTGGGTGCCTGTGCCATGCCGGTTTCGAGATAGCGCAGCTCAGCTGCCGGTCCAATGTGCCCCAAGAGCTGCAACTGGTTCCGATCGTTCGCCATCATCCCCTCCGCTATTATTTGACATAAGAGCTACATCAGTCTTACGCGCTGGCGTGCAAAAGGCCTGCACTTCCCCATCGGTCAACTGCATGACCAGCGGATGCACCTCGTCGCCGAACAACGCAACGAGGTGGCCCTGCGGGGCGGTCCGGATCGCCTGAATATGGTCG
>JALYNE010000451.1 GCA_030773375.1 Pseudomonadota bacterium | reverse complement strand
CTGGGCAAGCACGGAGCCGATCCGCTCGACGGCTTTCGCCACCCCCGCGCCAGGCCGTCCAGCCTTCACTTCGAGCACGAGGTCGGCCATCGCTTCGCCCCAAAGTTCCGGGGCGACCTTAGGCAGGATCGCCTCGTCGGCGAGGATCTCGGCGCGATGCTCCCCGAGCGAGAGGTAGAGAAGAACTCCGGTTCGGCCGGCGGTGCGCCGCTCGGCGGACACGCGGAACAGCTCGATCGCCCGCCGCCGCACCCGGCGGGTCTTGGTCGACCCGGGCGTGAGCGCCATTCGGAGCGGCATGTAAGCCAGCGCATAGCGGACGATCAGGAACACCATGGCCAGGGCTACGAACAGAAACGCCATCAATGCGCCGCGGGTGAGCACTGCGTTCCATCCGAGGAAGAGACTCATTCCTTTGTCGACGATCCCCTGCGGCAGCGCGGCGAGCAGCGCCGGGACGAGCAGCATCCCCAGAACTGCGTAGTGAAGCCCGACATCGTGGTAGCTGTCGGACTTCTCGGCAACCAATGTGACGATCTCCGCATCGGTGCTCCGCTCGGCCTCGGTGACCGCTTGGGTGACGACTCGATGCTCGGCTTGGGTGAAGCGCACGGTTACCATCCCCCCGAAGCGCCGCCGCCGCCAAACGAACCGCCGCCGCCCGAGAAGCCGCCGAAGCCGCCGCCGCCCCAGCTCCCACTGCGGCTGCCCCAACCGCCGCCACCCATGCCAGGGCCCCAGAGGATGATCGGGAAACCGCCCCGGCGGCGGTACCGCCGCCCGCGCCGCCCGCCGCGCAGCATCGGGACGACCACGAAGAAGATGACGAAGCCCCAGAAGATCAGCGGAAAGATCGATCCGTCGCCGCCACCCCCGCTTTGGTGGGTCTGTTGCTGCTGCCGCGCCTCGAGGACCCTACGCTCCGCCACTTCAGGCGGGGCTTGAAGCTGCTCGACCATCGCGTCGACCCCTGCCATGATGCCACCGGGCATGTCCCCAGCTTTGAAGCGCGGCAGGATCTGGTTCCGAATGATCAGGGTTGAGAGCGCGTCGGTGAGGATCGGCTCAAGCCCGTAGCCGACTTCGATCCTGACCTTCCGCTCGTTGGGCGCCACCAGCAGGATCGCTCCATTGTTCGCTTTCGCCTGGCCCAGGCCCCAGGCGCGCCCGAGACGGTAGCCATAATCCTCGATCGGGTAGCCCTGAAGGTCCGAAACCGTCGCCACAACCAGCTGGCGCGAACTCGCCTGCTCCAGCCCGGCGAGCCGCTGCGTCAGCGCGGCTTCTTCGGTGGGCCCCAAAAGGTTCGCGTTGTCGACCACACGGCCGGTAAGCTGCGGGAAGGTCTGCGCAGCGGCCGGGGAGGCGACGAGCATGGCCATGAGAAGCAGGAGACGCGCCGCCATCAGTTCTCCCCAGCCACGGGCCGCAGTATCAGCGGAAGAAGGAAAGAGCCATTCATTCTCCTCCCCCGGGCGGCGCTTACGACCCGTTGCCGAAGTCGACGGTCGGCGCCACCTCCGCGCCGGGCGTGGCGGCCTGGTACGGGACCATCGGCTCGGCGCCGTAGAAGACCTTTGCGCCCACCACGGCCGGGAAGGTGCGGATGAGCGTGTTGTAGCGCCGCACCGCCTCGTTGTAGTCCCGCAGCTCCACGTTGATGCGGTTTTCCGTTCCCTCGAGCTGCGACATCAGGATGGTGAAGTTCTGCTGGCTTTGGAGCTGCGGGTAAGCCTCTTGCAGCCGCTGGAGCGGAACGATTGCGGCGCTGAGCCGGCTCTGAGCTTCGGAAAAGCGCTGCATCGCCTGCGGATCGCTGAGCTGCTCCGGCGTCACGGTGACGCGGGTGGCATTGGCGCGGGCCTCGGTCACTTGCGTCAGGATCCGCTCCTCGGACGCCGCTGCGCCGCGGACGGTCGCGACGAGGTTCGGGATCAGGTTCGCACGGCGCTGAAAGGCGGCCTGCACGTTCGCCCACTGTGCCCTGGCTTCTTCCTCGGCGGTCGGCACCGAGTTGATCCCGCAGCCCGAGAGCGAAATGGCGGCAATCGGAGCCAGTAAAGCAGGCCTAAGACGAGAGATCATGAGCGTGCCTCCTCGACATCAATTGCGGCGCGTAGGGCCTTTGGTCCGGCTCCGCAACGGCCTGCCATCTTTCCCTTTAAATTGGCTTGGCACTGCCTATATGGGATCTTGCCGGGTTCGCCCGGCTATGGCGATAAACTGCGGCGTGTAATAGACGCAGCGGACCCGGGGGCGGTACCCGGCGGCTCCACCATTGGAGCTGAGCCGCTCGGCGGCACGCTTCATGCGTGTCGACGTAGGCTCAGCCTCACTGGAGGGGCCGAACTAGGATCGACGTGTGTTGAAAGACGCTGTTTTTGCCCGGCCTGAGTAAGCCGTTATATGCTCAAAACCACAAGTGCCAACGATAACGAGGCTCTTGCGATTGCTGCGTAACTCGATCCTCACGGATTAGGTTACTTCAGACAAAAGCGCGGTTCGGACCCTACCGGGCAACAGAAAGGGAAACCAGCGGCACGGGGAGCGCCGGGCAACAGAAGCTCCCCACCACAAGAGATCGGCTGGCCCTCTTCGCTGCTCCTCACGGATGCTGTAGGGCAGCCCGATGAAAGCTGGCGCTCCCGACATCGTGGCAAAGGCCATCGAGACCGGATATCCGGCAGCGGCGGACCTTTACTGCGACATCCCGCCACCAGCCAGGCGCAGGCTCAGCGAATATGTACCGGGCCTGGTGGTCACTGCGCTCGCGACGCTCGCGGCCGCCTACATCGCAGAACGGTACGGCGCTCCCTTGACCA
>JALYNE010000450.1 GCA_030773375.1 Pseudomonadota bacterium | reverse complement strand
TGGGCGAGCGTCTTGGCAACCGATCCGTCGGGCGACTTCGCTCGGTTGGTACCAATTCGTGTACGAGAGGTCGAGCCGCCCGGCCTACTCCGGGGAGTGATCTGGATCGATCTGGTCGGGCTCGACATCACTGCAGCGCGGGAGACGCTCCTTGACGGGGTACGGAGCGAGCGGGCGAAGCCTGCTACGGAGCCGGAGTTTCCCGGGGTCGCCGACCAAGGGCCCAGGAAAACGAGTCCAGAATTGCCGACATCCTCGGGGCCAGCTATCTGGAACGTTCCTTCCGCCCCGCTCATCTTTGAAGGCCGCGGAGATCTGTTGCGCGTTCTGGCGGAGCGGGACGACCAAGTGGCACCTAGTCAAACGCAGGTCCGGATTGTTCATGGTCTCGGTGGCTTGGGGAAGACGCGGCTTGCTGTTGAGTACTCACGCCTCAACTCGGACGCCTACGACGTGGTGTGGTGGGTACGCTCGGGGGAGGTAGAGACAAGGCTTAGTGATTACGCTGCACTTGGTGATCGACTTGGACTCGAAGTTATCGACGAGGCGCAGCGGCCGGTGACGGTGAAGCGCTGGCTCGAGACGCATCGCAGGTGGTTACTTGTATTCGACGATGCCCCCGATGCACACGCAATCGCCGAGCTGATCCCAGCCGGGCAGCACGGATGCGTACTTGTTACTTCCCGACGGGCTGGGGGTTGGGGGGCCGTAGGCCAGAGCCATCCGCTGACTGTCTGGCATCGCCACGAGTCCATTCGTTACCTGCAGCGGCGAGCAGGCGCGTCGGACGAGCAGGCGGCGGATGCGCTAGCGGCGGCACTCGGGGATCTCCCGCTTGCCCTTGAACAGGCGGGCGGCTACATGGACCTCCACCAGCTATCGCCTACTGCTTACCTGGAACGCCTGAGGTCACGTCCCCTGGCGGTCTTAGCTCAACCGCAGCCAACGGACTACCAGCAAACGGTGGCATCAACATGGTCCCTCGCAATGGAGGACGTAGCTCACGATGAGCTAGCCGCCGCATCGATGTACCTAGCGGCGTTCCTCGCTCCGGCAGACATTTCGGCTGAGCTGTTCGAGCAGGTCAATCTACTGCCTCAGCCTCCAGACGCGATCGAACTCGACGCAGCCCTCACCAAACTACGTGGGTATTCGCTGCTCACGGGTAACGGTCGCGTGCTGACCATGCATCCGATGGTGCAGCTGGTTGCGCGCGAACACTTGGAGGCGGGCAGCCGGCGGCATTGGATTCAAACGGCGGTCGACGTGATCGCTCAAGCGTTTCCAAGCGACGCTGCGAACGTCCAAGTATGGCCGTCTTGTCAGGAACTGCTGCCGCATGCGCTAGCGGTCGTCGGATATGCCACGTCTGAGCCGGTGAAGACGGCACAACTGGTGCAGCTCGTCGACGCCGTCGCGGTCTACTTCCATGCAAGGGGGGACATGCGTAGCGCGACTGAACATGCCCAAAGAGCCGTGACTTTGGCGGCTGAAGTGTTCGAACTCACCGACCCGCGAGGTGGGCCTCCGCGCGACACCCTAGGTGCGGTTCTGACCCAAGCGGGTGCGCTTGATGAGGCCTATGAGCTGCACAAGCAGTCCCTGACGCTTCAACGGGCCGCCCTCGGAGAGCGCGACCCAGCCCTCGTGCGCACTCTCGGAAGCATGGGCGTGGTCCTGTTCGAGCAACGACGTTTGCACGCAGCTCGGCAGGTGCTTGAACGTGCGGTGGTCATCGGGCAGTCAGCGAACGCGCGCGCGGAGGACCTCGCCGTGACCGTTGGCAACCTCGGGAATGTTCTGTTCGAATTGAAGCAGCTCCGGTCGGCGCGGCGGATGCACGAGCGGGCGCTCCAGTTGAAGGTTAAGATTTGGGGGCACCAGCACCCCGATGTTGCGACTTCGCTCGGAGCGCTAGGCATTGTGGAAGCCGAACTAGGGGACTTGCGGGCCGCGCGACGCCTGCAAGAGCAAGCGCTCGCGATTGAAGAGGCTGCCTTCGGACCCGAACACCCCGAGGTCGGCAGGACCTTGGGGAACCTGGCGCGCGTGCTTGGCCGAGACGGCCAGGTCACCGAGGCTTGCGACCTGCTGAAGCGAGCGGTGGGTATCTTCGAATCTGTTTACGGCAACCAGCACGCGATTACGGTTCAAGCCAAAGCGGATCGAGAACGGCTCGGCTGCAGTTGACGTGATGCCCGCTGCTGAGACGCCCTCGCGGTGGAGCACGGCGCAGGCCAACCCGGGGACTGTCTCCTTGCCTTGGCGACTCACGCGGCTGGGGGGTGAGCGGTCCGACGGCACTGCGCCGCACGAGGACGGCGAACCGGGCCAGCGCTGGCAGAGCGACGAGAACCGAGTCGAAATGGGTCGGTCTGCGGCACACCGACGAGGCACGCCCAGACAGGACAATCAGGAGCACCTGCAGCCCGAGCCAGAAGATCGCCAGTCCTGCCGAGCGGCGCTAGCGCTTGAAGCCGATGGGGCGGGGGGAGGGTGGGACGCGCCGGCCGGGGACCGTCGCGCAACGCCAGCCAGCGCTCGCGAACCGTGCGCTTGGCGGCCGCCTGTTCGCGGGTGGCCGGGATCGCCTCGAACTCCGCCCGCGCGAGGGCGACCCGCTCGCCGAGGGACATCTCAGTGACCGTGACTGAGATCGTAGCTACTCTCGACGGGTGCCCGACCTCGCCGGACTGCGGCGCTCGTACGAGCGCGAGGGGCTCGACGAGCGGGCGCTCGCGCCGACGTGGCACGCCCAGGTCGAGCGCTGGCTGGCCGACGCGCTCGCCGCCGAGCTCCTCGAGCCCAACGCGATGGTGCTGGCC
>JALYNE010000449.1 GCA_030773375.1 Pseudomonadota bacterium | reverse complement strand
AGGCCAGCAGCTTCAGCGGCATCGTAGGTTTCGTAAGGCTCGCCTCCGATTAGGGATACGGACTCAGCGACCTCGGCATCGCCGCAGCGAAGAAGCACCGACCCTTCAAGGCTGAAGGTGCCGTCTGGTAGCTCCTGGACCCTGATACAATCGCTCTCGTCGGATGCTTGCTCACCTGCGGGCAGATTGACGATCTCCATAACACCTCCAGCATGCCTGCCCCCTCAACGCATCGGGGGCCTTGTTCCGCAAGCTAAGCCTACGACGCTTAGCCGCCGATCGGGCATCATTAGGAAGCTCCGCTCAGTGCGCAATAGGGTCGCTTAGCTGTCGCCATGTGCCAAGAAGCCGACGTTCGATCAGGGACAGGAGCTACATCCGCTTTCGACCCATTCCGCACCTTCAGCCGGATGTCTGCTCTCGACCCGTCGCGGACATTCAGCGGACAGTCCCCTAGCTTTTCTGCAACCTCGGGGCTCAAGCTGCGGATAGGAATCGCAATATTTCCGCAAAAAGGTGCTCGCCCCGAGGTGTCAGAAATAGGAATTGCGCGTGCGCCGCACCGGGCAGCACGACCAATTCCTTCGGGTCTGGAGCGCGCCGATATTGGTCGCGGATCGAATCCAGCCTTAATCGCCCGGAACCGTCGCGATCCTCTTCCGCGACGACGAATAGTTTTCGGCTAGCGAGCATTTCCGGCTCGTCGAAGGGGCTGTGTGCGAGCAGCACCAGTCGATCGATCAGGCCCGGCTCAGCAATAGCCGCCGTACCGGCCGCCCAGCCACCCCAGCTCGCTCCGACCACGGAGATTTGAACGGCTCCACTGGCTTTCAGCTGTCGAACCGCGCCCAGAACGTCGAGATGCGCCTTTTGGTCGTCATGGAGCCCGCCAGGCGAATGCCCGCGCCCCCGGTAATCCATGGCAAGCACTCCGAATCCTGCACGCGCCAGCCGCTGCGCCTGCATGTACCAAGTCTCGCCAACGCCATGTCCACCCGGAACCAAAAGAACCGCGTGGCGACCGTGCCCATAGAAGTGGCCGGTTACAAGGGCCCCGTCCGCTGCGCGAAAAGCTACAATGCCTCGCTGAGTGACTTTGGCAGCGCAACCCGACAGCGCAAGGCCAGCAACTACGGCTCGGCGGGTCAGTCGCATCGCTTATCCTTGGACCGGTTCCTCGCAAGCAATGCGAATATGCTCAAGCATATCACTCTCCCTATGCTCGGGGGGGCGGGGAGAGCAACCAGCTACCGTCGTATGGGGCAGCGAACGTCTGCTTGCCACCCGTTGCGACATTTCGCCGAAGGTCTGCCTTCGACCTATTGTGTTGAAAAAATCAGCGCTCAAGATTTCGAGCACCGGAGCCGCCGAATTCTGAGCAAATCCTTCTCTTATCTGCGCTATTCCGCTCTCTCGCTGGGATGCTTCTGCGACAACTTAGAATAATTTTGCGTGCCGACGGGCGACCAACCAGCCCGTTCGTGAAAGGCGGAGTTTTTCAACACAATCCCACCCATTGCGGACATTCGGACCCACCACGAGTGCCGAGTAGCTGCGCTGACGCGCAGCCGGTTTATCTGGCGACGTAAGTGCTGCCCGACCGACAGGTAACGGTTGCGGGCGATGCGTTCCCCCTGCCGCTCCAGGAGGATCTAAAGCGGCTGGGCCTCGAACCGCTTCGGGCGGCTCCTTCGCGGCTGCAACCATGCGGCTAAGCCGATGTCTCTCTCGCTTCGGTTGCCAACCGGGCGATAAGACGGCACCTTGCTGAGCGGCAGCGGAGCTTGTTTCTATGGCGTTGTTCGCGGCACTGTTAGCGGCTCAGGCGCTGAGCGCGCCGACTCTCGCTGAGATCGAAGGGCTCTCGCCGGAGAAAGCGGGAGAGAGGCTCCTGCGGGACAGGCCCCATGAGCGCGTCGTATCCGCCGGCCGCAAAAACGAACGTTATATCGGCATTCCCGGCGTAACCGAATATGAGCTGATCGAAGCGCCTCAGGCGGCCGCGGGAGGCTGCCTCCGCCGCCTCTGGACGGCCCGCTTCGCCGGCTCGCCGACTACGCCTGTCGCAAGCCGCGCCTTGACGGAAATCGGCTTTCGCCAAGAGGTGGCCTTACCCCTGCGGAGCGGCTGCCCGAGCAGCGGCTACGCGCTGTTGAACGGGGGGATCGATCGCGCGGAGGCGATAAGATTGCTACGCCTTCTACGCCGCCTTGCCACCGGAGACCTGAAGGTGAGGTTCAGCTGCGAAAGCCAAGTCGATCCGAAACTCTGCACGAGCCCCGAGACTATCCGTGCGGGCCTGCAAGCCGCGCCGGCCTGGGCTGTCATGCAATCGAATGGATTCGCGGAATTCTGGCTGGGGCGGCCGGGCCAGCTGGTGACCATCGTCCGATTCGCCAGCGATCGGCCTGACCAGGTCACAGTGGAAAGGAAGATACCGGCACCCTTCTGATAATCGGAGGCCGTTCCAACCCAGGGACTAACACCGGCACTTGACGGCGCCAAGGAAGGAGGCCCGCGCAGTTGCAGCGGTTGCGGTGAGCGAACGTCCGAGTTCGACCCCATTCCAGTCATCGCACAACCGGCGAAGAATGGCGGATGAAGGAACCGCGTATGGACCGATCCACACCGAACCTGCCGTCGAGGGACTTAGAGGCGACGTCATCCTTCTACGCGCGTCTGGGGTTTGCAGAAGGGTGGCGGAGCGATGGTTGGATGATCCTCGAGCGCGGCGGGCTGATGCTCGAATTCTTCCCTCACCCGGGTCTGGATCCCGCCCAAAGCTGGTTCAGTTGCTGCCTGAGGCTGGGCGACCTCGCCGGCTTCTACCGCGAG
>JALYNE010000448.1 GCA_030773375.1 Pseudomonadota bacterium | reverse complement strand
CAGCCAAACCGGCTCGGCCGTCTGCCCGGCGTCTGCCTAAGCCCGCCACGCCGCTTCTGCTGACGGTGGCCGGTGCTGCCGACATAGCCGAAGCGCAACCCGCGCAGCGGGTTGCCGAGGCCGTAGCCAAGGCCGCTCCGGCCGCTGCCGATCAGGTCCATGAGACCGTCCAAGCCAGTGAAACCATTGCAAACACCATGAACGAGGAAACCCAGACAATGACCAACGAAACCATCGACCAGGTCCAAGAGACGCAGCGCGTCGCAGCCGACCGCTTCCAGGCCGCTTTCGGCGACATCAACGAGCGCAGCCGCGATGCCATGCAGCGCAGCGCCCGCCTCGTTGAAGAGCTCAGCGACCTCACTCGCGGTAACGTCGAGGCGATCGTCGCTTCCTCGCGCGTCGCCGCCCGCGGCGTCGAGCAGCTCGGCCAGGAAGTTGCCGAATATAGCCGTCGCAGCATTGAGCAGGCTTCGGCGACCTTCCGGAGCTTTTCCGAAGTGCGTTCGCCGGCTGACCTGTTCCGCCTCCAGAGCGACTTTTCCCGTTCCGCTTTCGACAACGCCGTCGCCGAGAGCTCCAAGGTCAGCGAAGCCGTGATCAAGCTCGCCGGCGAAGTCGCCGAGCCGATCACCAGCCGTTATGCGGTTGCCGCCGAGCGCGTGAAGAACGTCGCTCTCTAAGGCGCGTCCACTTCAAAGATGAGGGCGGCCCTCCTTTGGGAGCGGCCGCCCTTTTCGTGCCCGGCCGCCGGGAAATTCTGGTCGGATTTGGCGTTGTTGAAGCAGCCAGGCCCTTGCCGCACACCGGCTGCATGCACTATTTTTGCGCCGATATGACCATGAGTGACTCAGTGATCTTCGCCGCTGGCGGCCGAAAACAGGATGATGAGGGGACGGGGCTTGGGGTTGCCACCCGCACCCGGACGCGAACCAAGACGCCGTCGCCTTACAAGGTGCTGATGCTGAACGACGATTACACGCCGATGGAGTTCGTCGTGCTCGTCCTGCAGCGCATCTTCAAGATGGACCTGGAGGACGCAACGCGCGTGATGCTCCACGTTCACCAGCGCGGGGTCGGCGTCTGTGGCATCTTCAGCTACGAGGTGGCTGAAACGAAGGTGCAGCAGGTGATCGATTACGCCCGCGAAAACCAACACCCGCTGCAGTGCACATTGGAAAAAGCGTAAGCCAAAGCTGACAAAGGCCGCCGGGCTTCTCAGCCGCATCGAGCAGAGGCCGGTCGGGCAGTTCATGCGGTCGCGCTTGCGCGGGTGCGCAGAAATATTAAGGGCCGCACATGGATCGCATCATCATCAGGGGCGGCAAGCGCCTCGAAGGCAAACTGCCCATCTCAGGCGCCAAGAACGCGGCCCTGACCTTGCTCCCCTGTGCGCTGCTCACCGACGAGCCGCTGACGCTGAGGAACCTCCCGCGGCTGGCGGACGTCGACAGCTTCGGCCATCTCCTCAATCAGCTCGGCGTCTCAACGACCGTGGAGGGCTCGCGGCCCGACGAATTCGGGCGGGTGATGACGCTTCGCGCGTCCAACATCAGTTCGACCGTCGCGCCTTACGACATCGTCCGCAAAATGCGTGCGTCCATTCTGGTGCTGGGCCCGCTGGTCGCTCGCGCGGGCGAAGCGACCGTGTCGCTTCCCGGCGGCTGCGCGATCGGAATGCGGCCGGTCGACCTTCACCTCCGCGCGCTTGAAGCGCTTGGCGCGGAGCTCGAGATTGCGTCGGGCTACGTCAAGGCAACGGCGCCGGCCGGCGGACTGAAGGGCGGAACCATCCGCTTCCCGTTCGTCTCCGTCGGCGCCACCGAGAACGCGCTCATGGCAGCCGTGCTCGCCAAGGGCACGACCGTCATCGAAAATGCTGCGCGCGAGCCCGAGATTACCGACCTCGCCAACTGCTTGATCGCGATGGGCGCCGAGATTGAGGGCCTGCGCACCGATACGCTCACCGTCCACGGCAAGGATCGGCTCCACGGGGCGACCTATTCAGTCATGCCCGACCGGATCGAGGCGGGAAGCTATGCCTGCGCCGCCATCCTCACGGGGGGATCGCTGGAGCTTGTTGGAGCGCGCAAGGATACCATGCCGTCGATCCTTTCCGGCCTCGAGGACGCCGGCGGGATCATCGAGGACGTGCCGGGCGGGATCCGCGTCAGCGCAGACGGCGTGATCCGACCACTGTCCATCTCGACAGCCCCCTTCCCTGCATTCCCGACCGACATGCAGGCGCAGTTCATGGCCATGTTGACGCTGGCCAAAGGCACGAGCCTGCTGACGGAGACGATCTTCGAGAACCGCTACATGCACGTGCCGGAATTGAACCGCATGGGCGCGGACATCGAGGTGCGCGGCCGGGCGGCGATCGTGCGCGGCGTGGACAAGATCCACGGGGCGCCGGTGATGGCGACCGATCTTCGCGCCTCGATGAGCCTGATCCTCGCCGGCCTCGCCGCAGAGGGCGAGACGCAGGTCGCTCGCGTTTATCACCTCGATCGCGGTTACGAGCGGCTCGAGGAAAAGCTGCAGGCGGTCGGGGCCGATATCGAGCGGGCAAGCGACGGCTGACCTTTGGCCGCTGCATTCCGACCTTGGGCTAGACTCGTTCCCGGTTGGATTGAACCGGGAACGGGTCCTGTTTCCTTTGTTTGCCGTGCTTTCCGAGCCGTCAGGTGATTCCAGCTGACTTGAAAGCACTCTAAAGCACAACTTCTGCGGTGTGAATGGCCAGGCCGACGAGGCCACCCACGAGCGTGCCGTTGATCCGAATATATTGGAGGTCGCGGCCCACCGCGCCCTCCAGCCGGCCCGTCACTGTCTTTG
>JALYNE010000447.1 GCA_030773375.1 Pseudomonadota bacterium | reverse complement strand
GCGGTCCTGAAGGAACAGGCGGAAGGGGAGCGGCGCGTCGCCGCGACTCCCGAGACCATCAAGAAGTTCATTGCCTTGGGCGCGGACCTCGCAGTCGAAAGTGGAGCGGGCGCATCGGCCTCCATTACCGACGACGATTATGTCGCGTCCGGCGCCACGGTCGGCGCACGCGCCGAAGTGCTTCGCGACGCCGATGCCGTGCTGGGCGTCCAGGGCCCTGATCCCGCCCGGCTCCAGGGGATGAGGCCAGGCGCGCTCGTGATCGCTGCGCTCAACCCGTTCGGCGAGCGGCCGCGGGTCGATGCTTATGCCGCCGCGGGTCTCGAAGCGCTCGCGATGGAATTCATGCCGCGCATCACTCGTGCGCAAAGCATGGACATCCTCTCCTCGCAGTCGAACCTGGCCGGCTACAAGGCTGTGCTCGACGCGGCGGCGGAATATGGCCGCGCCTTTCCGATGATGATGACGGCGGCCGGCACGATCCCCGCGACGCGCGTGTTCGTCATGGGCGTCGGCGTCGCCGGTCTGCAGGCGATCGCCACCGCCCGCCGGCTCGGTGCCATCGTCTCGGCGACCGATGTGCGCGCGGCCACCAAGGAGCAGATCGAGAGCCTCGGAGCCAAGGCGATCTTTGTCGAGCATGTGAAGGGGATCGAAGGGGAGGGCAGCGGTGGCTACGCGACCGAAATGTCCGAGGACTACAAAAGGGCGCAGGCCGAGCTCGTATCCACGCACATTGCCAAACAGGATATCGTCATCACGACCGCGCTGATCCCCGGGCGGCCCGCCCCGCGGCTCATTTCAGACGCGCAGCTCGCGAGCATGCGGCAAGGGTCGGTCGTGGTCGACCTCGCGGTCGAGCAGGGCGGCAATGTCGAAGGCGCGGTGCTCGGGGCGATCGTCGAGCGGCACGGGGTCCGCATCGTCGGCCATCGTAACGTCCCCAGCCGCTTGGCCGCGGACGCTTCGGCCTTGTTCGCACGCAACCTCTACAATTTTCTGTCCGCCTTCTGGGACAAGGAGGCGCGCCGGGTGGTGCTGCCGGACGATGATGAAATCGTGCGGGGAATCCGGCTGACGAGGGGCGGTCACGTCGTGAACGAGAGGCTGCTCGGGTGAAGGAGGGCCGTTCGGATCCTCCCCGGGACGGGGAGGGGGACCGTGCGAAGCGCGGTGGAGGGGGTTCGGCGCAGCTGCAGCGTCCGGTTGTTTACTCCGCTCGCCGGCTCCGCCGCCAAATGACGTTGCCGGAGGTCATGCTGTGGCAGCAGCTTCGGCAGCGGCCGGGCGGCCTGAAATTCCGCCGGCAGCATCCAATCGAGCCTTACGTGGTAGATTTCTTCTGCCGTGAAGCAGCTCTGGTCGTCGAGGTGGACGGAGCCGCGCACAATGACCCGGAGCACTGCAGCCGAGATGAGCGTCGGGATGCGCAGCTTCGGGAACGGGCGCTGACAGTGATCCGCATCCCGGCGGCCGAGGTGATGCACGACCCCGCTGCGGTGGCTGAATGGATCTCAATGCGGGCGGGGAGCCCCCTCCACCACCCTTCGGGTGGTCCCCCTCCCCGTGCCGGGGAGGACTGATCATGACTTTCATTTCGATCCTGTCCATTTTCGTGCTGGCCTGCTTCGTCGGCTATTATGTCGTCTGGTCGGTGACGCCGGCCCTTCACACGCCGCTGATGGCTGTCACCAACGCAATCTCGTCCGTCATCATCGTCGGCGCGCTGATTGCGAGCGCGGCGGCGGGCGTGCCGGGCGCCAAGTGGCTCGGTCTCCTGGGCGTTGTGCTGGCAAGCATCAACATCTTCGGCGGCTTTGCAGTCACGGAGCGGATGCTCGCCATGTACAAGAAGAAGGAGCGGCACTGATGCATGAAGTCGCCGCGCCGCCATCATGGGTGTCGCTCGCCTACCTTATCGCGGGTGCTTTGTTCATCCTTTCGCTGAGAGGGCTTTCGAGCCCCGTGACCTCGCGCAGGGGCAACCGCTTCGGCATGGCGGGGATGGCCATCGCGGTGGTGACGACGCTCGTCACCCACGAAATCGCTGCCCTTTGGGAGATTTTCGTTGCGATCGGCATTGGCGGGGCGATCGGCTTCGTGACTGCGCGGCGGATCGCCATGACGGCGATGCCGGAACTGGTTGCCGCTTTTCACTCGCTGGTCGGCCTTGCCGCCGTGCTGGTCGCGGCCGCCGCTTATCTCAACCCCGAGGCGTTCGGAATCGCGGCGGCCGGGGTCATCGACCCGGTCAGCCGCATCGAAATGGGTCTGGGCTCGGCGATCGGCGCGATCACCTTTTCAGGCTCCGTGATCGCCTTCCTGAAGCTGAACGGCAACATGTCCGGCAAGCCGATCCTTCTGCCGATGCGCCACGTGATCAACCTGGGCACGGTTGCGCTGATCCTCGGTCTCATTGGCTACTTCACGATCGACCAGGATCCGTGGGTATTCTGGACGGTGACGGCGCTCAGCTTCCTGATCGGCTTTCTTCTCATCATCCCGATCGGCGGGGCCGACATGCCGGTCGTGGTCTCGATGCTGAACAGCTATTCGGGCTGGGCCGCGGCGGCGATGGGGTTCACGCTCCAGAACACCGCCATGATCATCACCGGAGCCCTGGTCGGCTCCTCGGGCGCGATCCTCAGCTACATCATGTGCCGCGCGATGAACCGGAGCTTCATTTCCGTCATTGCCGGGGGCTTTGGCGGCGACGCAGTGGCGAGTGGTGGTGGGGCGGCAATCGACCGGCCCTACAAGCGCGGCTCCGCCGAGGACGCGGCTTTTCTGATGACCCAAGCCGAACAGGTGATCATCGTGCCGGGATACGGAATGGCGGT
>JALYNE010000446.1 GCA_030773375.1 Pseudomonadota bacterium | reverse complement strand
CAATCTCCCCGCCATGTTTTTCGACGATCGCCTTGACGATGCTCAGGCCCAGGCCGGTGCCGCCTTTCTGCCGCGTATCCGACGAGTCGGCCTGGGCAAATTTCTGGAAGATGCGGCTTTGAAATTCATCGGGGATGCCCGGGCCGTGGTCACGCACCGCAACCCGAACGCGCCGGTTCTGCCGCGTCACAGCCACCACAACGGTATCGTGGGGGGGTGAGAATTTGGCGGCGTTGGACAACAAGTTGGTCAGCACCTGCATCAGCCGGTCGCTGTCGGCGTTGACCTTGACGCCGGGCAACGACTCGGCCAGTGCAAACCTGACGCGGAACTGTTCGCCATAGCCGCGGTTCGCTTCAAGCGCCTGTTCAATGAGGCCCATCAGATCGAGCGGCTGGAGATTGAAGACCATTTTGCCGGACTCGATCTTCTCAATATCGAGAATATCGTTGATCAAGCGGACCAGGCGTTCGCTGTTGGTGTAAGCGATCTCGACCATCGCTTTGGCGCGTGGGGGCAGCTCACCCGCAACCCCGCCTGCGATCAAGCCGAGCGAGCCGCGGATCGAGGTCAACGGCGTACGCAGCTCGTGGCTGACGGTGGAGATAAACTCGTTCTTCATGCGGTCGACCTGCTTGCGCTCGGTAATGTCGCGGGCAATCGCTGAGATGCCGATTACCTGACCGGATGCATTGCGGATCGGCGAATCAGTCACGGCGACATCGACCAGCGTTCCATCCTTCCGCAGCCGCACCGTTTCATGATGTGCAACGCGCTCACCCGGCCCCATTTTTTGCAAAATGTGCACCACTTCCTGGGGACGGTCCGGTGGGATCAGGATGGCGAATGGGCGGCCCAGAGCTTCCGCAGCGGCGTAGCCATACAGCCGTTCGGCGCCCGCATTCCAACTGAGAATGGTCCCATCCAACGCCTTGCTCACGATGGCATCAGCGGAGGACTCGACGATCGCCGCCAGCCGGGTCCGCGTCTCTTCAGCGCGCTTGCGCTCGGTAATGTCGCGGGCGACGTAGACGACAGCATCGTCCAGCATCGGCGTAACGGTTCCGGCAAACCAGGTGTCCTGACCGTCGATCGACAGGCAATATTCGGTGCTGACCGGCCCACGGGTTGCCAGCGCCCGGTGAATGTGGCCGAGGAAGGCATCAGCCTCCGCGGCGGGCATGACCTCGTGGAGGGTCTTACCAATCAGTTCGGCCGGCGGCCGATAGAGGAGTGAGGGGTTCGTCGGCGCGATCTTGCGATAGCGTCCATCCTTGTCAAGCACCAGGATCACATCGGTCATCGCGGCAAAGACCGCGCGTAGCTCAGCTTCCGAGGCTAGCAGCGCCTCCTGGGCTTCGATCCGCTCCAAGGCACTGCCGCACTGATGCGCGAGTGCTTGCAGTGTGGTGAGATCGGCGTGTGTATAAGCGTCAGGAGTGTAGCTCTGGATGGAGAGCACGCCGACCGTCCGCCCGCGATTACACACAGGCACGAACATGAGCGAGGCCGATGCGCGATTCGTGTCGCCGAACGCCGTCAGGGCCAGGTCAAAGGGCTCAGAGGAAGCTCGGTGCAACAGTAACAGCGGGCCTTCATCCAGCATGCGCCGTGATAGCGGTCCCGGCGGTGAGGACTCGGAGTCCGCCGGCGCTACCTAACGCCGGCCGTCGATGAGATCAACATTGAGCACCTCCTGCATCGTATCGGAGGCTGCGGAGTAGCGGTTGAAAAAACACGCATCCCAACCAATAAGCTCATCCGCTGTGGAGGCGATGATGTGAGCCGCCTCGACGGCCGTTGTCGCCGCACTCAGCTGCTGGCTCAGCCTCGAGAACGCTGTGATGCGGCGCTCGGCCTGCTTGCGCTCGCTGATGTCGCGCAAAATGCCGCTATAAAATAATTGCGCTCCCACCTTCCACGTGGCGAGCGAAAGCTCCATCGGGAATTCGGCGCCATCTTTGCGCAGCCCATGCAATTCAACCGTTTTACCAATGACGTGCGCTTGATCGGTGCCGACGGGCCGTGCGAGCCCCTGATCGTGCGCGTTCCGATATCGTTCGGGCATCAACAGCGTAAGCGGCTGGCCTATGATTTCGGCATCGCCATAGCCAAAGATCGTCTGAGCGCCCTTGTTCCAAGAAAGGATCTTGCCACTGCTATCGGCAGACACAATCCCATCGTTGGCGGACTGCGCGACGGATCGAAAGCGCGCCTCTGAGTCGCGCAGCGCGGCCTCTGAGCGCTGGCGCTCAGCAATTTCCGCCCGCAGCGTTTGCCGCTCACTCAGGAGCAATTGCGTCTGTTCCTTGAGCTTGAGCACCATCTGGTTAAACGCGCGCTGCAACCGGCCGACTTCATCATCGCTCGTGATGTGTACCGCCTGGTCCAAATCGCCGTTGGCGACGGCCACCGATGCGCTGGACAGCGCCAGAATCGGCCGGACGATCTGGCGGCGCAGCAGTGCGAGCGCTAACAGGCCAGCTGTCAGCACGATCACGAAGGTGCCACCGGCGATGAAAAGTATGCGTTCGATCAGGCGACCGATGGTCAGCGACGTTTGCGCAATCTCGCGATCCAAGATTGCGCCTAATTCGTCTTCAAGCTGCTCAAAATCATCTTCAACCTGTTCGAGCCGTTCAAGTGCGCGATCAACGGCCGAGTCGTCACCAACGTCGACGGCGTGCAAGATCTGCTCGACATCCTCTTCCACGCGCGTGAGCAGGTCCAGTTGATGGGCATGTAGTCGGTCATGCATGGCAGCGTCGGCAACGCCATGTGTATCCAGCGCCTTCTCGGCCTGCTCCTGCGCTGACAGCGCGGCTCGCGTCCTTGCGATGGCCGCCAACGCTTCATCGCGATCTT
>JALYNE010000445.1 GCA_030773375.1 Pseudomonadota bacterium | reverse complement strand
AGGAAGTTGTCGAGGGCCATGCCGTCGATCGAGGTGTGGATGCGCGCGTCGATGATGTTGCCGCCGGCAAAGCTGATCGCGGCTGCGAGCCGATAGAAGAGGCCCGGCTGGTCCTTGGCATAGACGGTCAGCAGCGTCGCGCCCCGTTCTTCCTGAGCCGAGATGGAAAGCGGCTTGGTTGACTGAGGTGCGCGGTCGGCGGCGTCGATGAAGCGTGCGTTGCGCTCGAGCACATCCATCGGTTCCGCCAGCCAGTAGGCATCGGCCATTCGCCAGGTGAGCCGCGCGAACCGGCTATCCTCCCAGCCCAGCCGCTCGCCAAGTTCGGCATGCACTGCTGCGACCCGATCACGCCGCCCACTTTGCTTGTGCCCCAGCAGCAGCACCTCCTCGGCCGCGTCGAAGAGCTCGCGCAGCAGCTGCCGCTTCCAGCTGTTCCAGATACCGGGTCCCACGGCGCGGATATCCACCACGGTGAGCAGGAGAAGGAGCCGCAGCCGCTCCATGCTCTTAACCTTCGCTACGAAGTCCATGATGGTCTTCGTGTCCGACAGGTCCCGCTTGAAGGCGGTGGCGGACATCAGAAGGTGCCAGCGCACGAGCCAGGCGACGGCCTCGGTTTCCGCCTCGCTGAGCCCGAGCCGCGGGCATAAAGCGCGGGCGACATCGGCACCGAGTTCGCTGTGGTCGCCGCCCCGACCTTTGGCGATGTCGTGGAGGAGAACCGCCACGTAAATGGTCCGGCGCGAGGCGATCCGCTTGATGATGGTGCTGGCGAGCGGATGATCCTCCTTCAATTCTCCCCGCTCGATCCGCGAGAGGAGGCCGATGGCGCGGATCGAATGCTCGTCAACGGTATAATGGTGGTACATGTCGAACTGCATCTGCGCGACGACGCGGCCGAAGTCCGGAACGAAGCGGCCGAACACACCCGCCTCGTTCATCCAGCGCAGCACCGTCTCTGGATCGCGGGGGCTGGTCAGCACGTCGAGGAACAGGGCGTTGGCGCGGGGATCCGCGCGGACGTCGGCATCGATGAGCTTTGCATCGCGGCTCGCAGCGCGCATCGCCAGCGGGTGGATCTCCAGCTTATATTTGTCGGCAAGGGCGAAGATCTGGATCAGCCGGATCGGATTTTGGGCAAAAAAGTCATCGCTCGGCAATGCAAGACGGCCCCGGTCGAGGACAAAGCCTTCGAGTTTGCCGGGGCGGCGGCGGAGCGCGGGCAGCCCGATCCTGCGGCCGCGCCGCGCGAACTGCTCGTCCAGATGGGCGAGGAAAACCCCGGTCAGGTCGCCGACCATTTTGGCGTGCAGGAAATAATGCTGCATGAAGCGCTCGACCGGCGATTTGCCCGGTCTGGTGGCATAATTCATGCGCTGCGCGAGGTCGCGCTGATAGTCGAAGGTGAGGCGCTCTTCGGCGCGGCCGGCGATCAGGTGAAGATGGCAGCGGACCGCCCACAGGAAGCGCTCGGCCTTCTGGAACTGGCGGAGCTCGTCGCGTGACATCAGCCCCTTTTCCACCAGTTCGGGCAGCGACCGGACGCGGTACGCATATTTGCCGATCCAAAAGAGCGTGTGGAGGTCGCGCAGGCCGCCTTTGCCCTCCTTGACGTTTGGCTCCACCACGTAGCGGCTGTCGCCCATCCGCACGTGCCGCGCGTTGCGCTCCTCGAGCTTTTCGGACACGAATTTCTGCGCGTTCGCGCCGACCACATCCTTCCAGAAGCGGGCGTGGGCTTCGTCGAACAGCTGCTCGTCTCCCCAGACGTAGCGGGATTCAAGGACCGCCGTGCGGATCGTATGATCTGCGCCCGCGAGCCGGATCATCTCGTCGATCGAGCGGCTCGAATGTCCAACCTTCAGCCCCAAGTCCCAGAGCAGATAGAGCATCGACTCGATCACCTGCTCGCTCCACCCGGTCGGCTTCCAGGGCGTCACAAAAGCGATGTCGACGTCGGAATGGAGCGCCATTTCGCCCCGGCCATAGCCACCCACAGCCATCAACAGCAGTCGTTCCGAGGCCGTCGGATTGCCGAGCGGATGCAGTTTGGTGACCGTAAAATCATAAAGGAGCCGAAGCACCTGATCGGTGAGGAAAGCGTAGGCGGCTGCGGTTTCGCTGCCGGCATAGGGTTTTTCCTCCAGCCGCCGGGCAATTTCCGCGCGGCCGTCGGCGAGCGCCTGTTTGAGGATTCGGGTGGCCGTGCAGCGCGGATCGTTCGACCCGCTCAGCGCCCGCAGCTCGTCGGCGAGCGCGCGGCGATCGATGATCGCGCGGCGGTTCGGGACGAGATCTCCTGCGGTCATCGCTGAAATTTAGGCGGCGGCGTGCTCGTCCGCCAGTCGCTTCAAGCGATAAACGAGATCGAGCGCCTCCCGCGGGCTCAATGCGTCGGCGTCGACGGCTTGCAACGTTGTCGTCACTGGGTCCGGCTCGGGTTCAGGACAGTCCTTGGCAGCGGCGAACAAGGGCAGATCGTCGAGACCGGCAGCGATGCCGCCGGTTGCGGCGCGCCCTTCCTCGAGCTTGGCCAGCACAGAGCGGGCACGCGCCAGCACCGGCGGCGGCATTCCGGCGAGCTTTGCCACGGCCAGGCCGTAGCTGCGGTCCGCGGGGCCTTTGGCGACCTCGTGCAGAAAGATGAGCTCGCCTTTCCATTCGCGCGCACGGACATGGTGAAGCGAGAGTGCCTCCAGCCGCTCGGCCAGCCGTGTAAGCTCGTGATAGTGGGTTGCGAACAGGCAGCGGCAGCGGTTCCGATCGTGGATCGCCTCGACCACGGCCCAGGCGATGGCGAGGCCGTCATAGGTGGAGGTGCCGCGGCCGACCTCATCGAGGATGACGAAACTGCGCGCCGTCGCCTG
>JALYNE010000444.1 GCA_030773375.1 Pseudomonadota bacterium | reverse complement strand
TGAGGTAATAGCGCCAGAGGCCGTGGAAGCGCTCGTCGAACCCGGCGGGAAGCCTCCCCTCCGCAACCGCAAGGTCGTAGCGCTCCCGCCACCTTTTCAGCGTCTCGGCATAATGAAGACCAAAGCCCTTGCGATCGCGCCAGCTCAGGCCGGCAAGCTCGGCAATGGCCTGGAAGCGCGGCTCGCTGATCAGCATGCCGCCGGGGAAGATATAGGTCTGGATGAAGTCGGCGCTTGCCGCGTAGTGATCGAACAGCTCATCCTTCATCGAAATGAGCTGCAGCGCGGCACGCCCGCCGGGTTTCAGAACGCGCGCGACCGTCTGCAGGTAAGCGGGCCAATAATCCTGCCCCACCGCTTCCACCATTTCGACGCTGGCGACGGCGTCGAATTGCCCGTCCGCGTCGCGGTAGTCGACAAGCTCGATCGAAACGCGATCGCTGAGAGCTGAGCGAGCGGTCCGCGCATCGGCATAGGCCTTTTGCTCGGCCGAAAGCGTCAAGCCCACCACCGACACGCCGTAATCGCGTGCGGCGATCTCGGCGAGCGATCCCCAGCCGCAGCCTATTTCAAGCAGCCGCTGCCCCGGCTGGAGGTCGAGCCGGTCGAGGAGCGCCCTGATCTTCCGTTCCTGTGCCTCCTCAAGAGGCCCTGCCATGCCTTCGCCGAACATGGCGCTCGAATAGGTCATGCTGCCGTCGAGCCAGGCCGAGTAGAAGTCGTTCCCGAGATCGTAGTGAAAGGCGATGTTCGCTTTTGCTTTCGCCTTGCTGTTGCGGCGGAGCAGGTGAGCGAAGCGGTTCAGCTTCCGCCAAATTCCTTTTGCGCGAGCCACTTCACCGAGGCTCTCACCATTGCGCATGAAGAGGTCGAAGAGCGGCACCGGATCGGGGCTGGACCATTCGCCCAGCGCCCATGCCTTGTACCAGCCCACGGATCCCGAACTGATGAGGCGCACGAGGGCGCGCCAGCTTCGGAGATGAACGACCGGCATCGGCCC
Organism: Pseudomonadota bacterium; assembly: GCA_030773375.1. Classification (GTDB taxonomy): domain Bacteria; phylum Pseudomonadota; class Alphaproteobacteria; order Sphingomonadales; family Sphingomonadaceae; genus Allosphingosinicella. Next base: position 1,878 of record JALYNE010000444.1, on the reverse strand, counting down.
CGGCTTGCGCCCGCCCAGGATCCAGCGCGACCCGTCAGGAAGAGTCGCGTCGATGCCGCCCTCCACAAGCCCAGCGTCGATGCGGTCCAGTATCTGGCGGAAGCCGCCGCCGAACAGGCGCGCCAGGACGCCGCCACCCGTCGCGAAACCACGATCGGCGGCGACGAGATGCTTCCCTTTGGTCTCCTGCTTCAACGGGCCGCGCCCCCTCCCGCCTCAGATGACGTGCGGTTCCTTTGTGACTTCCCAGCTTTGTCCCTTGCCCACCAAAGCCTGGAGGTTCGGGCTCCTGCCTGCGCTCGCTTTGCTGTTCTGCTCGGCCACAGCGCTTTCGAACGTCGGAGCCGGATCCTCGTAGATGACGCCGAGCGCCGTGGGGAAGGCGCCGAAAGGCATTTCAACCAGCATGTGCGCAATTGACCTGTTCTTGGGATCGTGCACGATCACGCCTGCCGCCGCCCAGTCGCCTCCCTCGACAGCCACGACGTTCAACGAAAGCGAGTCCCGATCCAGCGCGATGCCCTTGGTGCCGTTCGCGAAGAGCATCGGCTCGCCGGGTTTCAACCAAAGCTGGTTTCCGGCATTCTCCTTGGCCGTGAACGGCGCGAAGATGTCGTCGTTGTAGACGACGCAATTCTGGTAGATTTCGACGAAGCTCGCCCCCTTGTGAGCGTGCGCGGCTTTGAGGACGTCCGGCAGATTTTTTTGAACGTCGATGCCGCGAGCCACGAAGCGCGCTCCCGAACCGAGCGCGAATGCGCAGGGGCTGGCCGGGCGATCAACGGAACCGAAGGGGGTGGAGGGAGAGCGCGTGCCGACGCGGCTGGTGGGAGAATATTGGCCTTTCGTAAGGCCATAGATCTCGTTGTTGAAAAGCAGGATTTGACAGTCGAGGTTGCGGCGGAGGACGTGCATGGTGTGGTTGCCGCCAATGGACAAGGCGTCACCATCCCCGGTGATGATCCACACGTCGAGTTCCGGATTGGCGAGCTTGATCCCCGTCGCGAAGGTCGGCGCCCGTCCGTGGATCGTGTGAAAGCCGTAGGTTTCCATATAATAAGGGAAGCGCGACGAGCAGCCGATGCCGGAGACGAACACAGTCTTTTCGGGCCGCACGCCAAGCTCCGGCATCGTCCGCTGCACGGCTTTCAGAACCGCATAGTCGCCGCAGCCCGGACACCAGCGGACCTCCTGATCGGTGGCGAAATCCTTCGCCGTCAACTTTGTCATCTCGTTCATGTGTCAGCCTCGAAGATAAATGATCAGCGCCAGGACCACGATCAGCAGGAAAATGAGGTGGAACGAACGCGGGTTCGTCATGCCAGCGCATCCTCTATGGCGGCTTCGATCTCGGAGATCTTGAAGGGCTGGCCGGAGACCTTCGTCACGGGCCGCGCATCGACCAGATACTGATCCCGGAGCACGGTCTTCAGTTGCCCAGTGTTCATTTCCGGAACGATGATCCGGTTATAACTCTTTAGAAGATCGCCAAGATTCCTCGGCATCGGCCAGATGTGTCGAAGGTGGACATGGCTGACGTCGAGGCCACGCGCGCGGGCGCGGCGTACCGCCTGGTGGATTGGTCCGAAGGTTGAACCCCAGCCCACCACCACGAGCCTTCCCCCTTCCCGCCCGAGCGTCACCTCCTGATCGGGAATAGAGTTGCGAACGTTCAAGACTTTGTTGGCCCGAACGTCGGTCATCGCCTGGTGGTTGGCCGGCGCGTAATCGATATGCCCGGTAGCGGCATTCTTCTCGATGCCGCCGATCCGGTGCGTGAGCCCCGGCGTTCCCGGCTTGATCCAGACCCGCGCGAGCTTTTCGTCGCGGGCATAAGGGTTTACGGCCTCCCCTTCAGCCGGAGGCTCGTCGTGAAAA